>DAOQII010000013.1:0-18351 GCA_035339455.1 Chitinophagales bacterium | reverse complement strand
CTCTGCTCCACTGCCCAATGCAAGGACCACAAGCATTGGCAAATACATTCGCCCCTATTTCGTCAAACAACTCAATAAACCCGTCGCGCTGAATGGTGAAACGAACTTGCTCTGAGCCGGGTGTAATGGTAAATTGAGCTTTTGCTTTCAAGCCTTTTTCTTTTACTTGTTTGGCTAAAGAGGCTGCACGCGAAATATCTTCATATGAAGAGTTGGTACATGAACCAATTAAACCCACTTTTACATCAAGCGGCCAACCATTTTTTAGGGCTTCATCTTTCATTTTTGAAACAGGAGTAGCCAAATCCGGCGTAAACGGACCATTTAAGTGTGGCTCTAAGGTGTTTAAGTCTATTTCTATTACCTGATCAAAATATTTCTCAGGCTCTGCATAGCATTCTGCATCTGCATTAAGATAATCTTTGATGCCATCTGCCAGTGCAGCTACTTCAGCCCGCCCCGTACCTTGCAAATATCTTGACATAGATTCGTCGTAACCAAATGTAGAAGTAGTAGCACCAATTTCCGCACCCATATTAGCAATCGTGCCTTTACCGGTACAAGACATAGATGTTACGCCTTCGCCAAAATATTCTACAATTGCACCGGTACCGCCTTTAACGGTTAAAATTCCGGCTACTTTCAGAATTACATCTTTAGGAGATGTCCATCCACTTAATTTGCCTGTTAATTTTACACCGATTAATTTAGGCCATTTTAGTTCCCATGCCATACCTGCCATCACATCCACGGCATCAGCACCGCCCACACCGATAGCTATCATACCCAAACCACCCGCGTTCACCGTGTGCGAGTCGGTACCAATCATCATACCACCCGGAAATGCGTAATTTTCCAGCACTACCTGATGGATGATACCGGCACCCGGCTTCCAGAAACCGATGCCATACTTGTTAGAAACTGAAGCTAAAAAATTATATACTTCGTTATTTTTATTTATGGCCTCTTGCAAATCTTTGTCTGCACCAATTTTAGCCTGAATTAAGTGGTCGGCATGAACCGTAGAAGGAACAGCCACTTTTTTGCGTCCGGCTTGCATAAACTGCAACAAAGCCATCTGGGCAGTAGCATCTTGCATGGCTACACGGTCGGGAGCAAAATCTACATAGGATTTACCTCGTTGGAAATCTTCTAAATTCTGAGACTCGTGCAAGTGTGCAAAAAGGATTTTTTCGGCTAAAGTTAAGGGACGGTTTAAGAGTGCTTTCGCTTTGTCCACTTTAGCCGGAAACTCAGCGTACACCTTTTTAATCATATCCAAATCAAAAATCATGGAATATAAAATTATGAAGTTAAAAAATGAATTATTTCGAGCGCAAAGGTACGCTTTTTTTGGGTAAGAAAGGTTTAAGTAAAATTAAATTGCGGGAGATGATGTGGCACAATTATCTTGCACATCTAATTCTATACAATAAAAAATCATTTGTTTTTAGGATGTTTTCTTTTAGTGTGATTTATAATTGGTTTAACTCCCCGATAGACATCATCGTTAAATTTAACAACAACTACTGCTCCCATACTTATTGGTTCTAATGGAGTTATTTTTACCATTAATGAATCCTTGCTCTTGTAACCTATATTAATTGATTCATCGGCATATCCGATATATTTAAATAATAATTTTGAGGGAAATTTCATTAACTTTATGGAGTAATTTCCATCTATATCAGTAACTGCACCATTCGCAGTATTTTCTTCTTCAACGTTAACTCCAATCAATGGTTCTCCTGTTTTTCCATCTATAACTTTACCATGCACGGTAATTTTCTCGTTAGCACCTTTTATATTTGTTATTTGCAGATTATTCTTTGAATCCTGAATTTTAGTTATAATTTCTACCGCTTGCTTATTTTCTTGTGCTATGCTTTTAGAAGTAGCCAACAAACCCAAAGCTAAGCCTGCTGCATATTTAATATTATGCTTCTGTACGGGTATATAATATTCATAAACTTCGTTCAATTGAGCACTGCTCAATCGTCCGCATATTTTACCTTTAGTATTTGAAACAAACGATGCAATTTCTGTTGGCGTATGTTGAGTAAAATCAACAACCTCTTTTTGGCAATGTGCGCAAAATGCCCCTATATCTGTTGGAGTCATATTTTGCCAGCCTTCATGGCATGGCTATGGTATTTGGAGTTGAAATATTTTTTTCTTCACTCCTTAAATATACTAAAAATCTGGATATCTTTGACGTTTTTTTTTAGCCTAAGTGTGCCACGATAATCGTGTCAGACCAGAAAATCTTCCTATTTCAAAGACCAGTCGTACTGGTCTATATCTTCTAAACAATGTTTCAGCAACAACACAGATGCTTCGATGTCTTCTTTGTGTGCCATTTCTATAACTTGATGTAAATGTCGGGTAGGTACAGAAATAGCTCCGGCTATCGCTCCGGTTTTGCCCATGCGCTGTATACCTGCCGTATCCGTGCCACCCATTGGCAATATTTCGGGTTGCCATTTTATCTTGTATTTTGCGGCAATTTCTTTTTGATATTGTACCATTCGGTAATCGCAAATTGTGGAAGCATCCATTATTTTTATGGCTGTACCTTCGCCCAGTTTGGTTACTTGTTCTTCGGGTTTCGCTCCCGGTAAATCATAGGCAATAGTGGTATCCAAGCCAAAACCAAAATCGGGATTGATATTATGTGCGGCTACATTTGCACCGCGAATGCCTACTTCTTCCTGAACGGTAAAAACGCCATAAACATCATAAGGAAAATCTTTCAGCATTTTCAGCGTTTCTATCAAGATATAAACCGCTACGCGATTATCTATGGATTTGCAGTTTACACAATTTCCCATCTCAATCAGATGTCTTTCACGGGTAATTGCATCACCTACTGATACATATTTTACTACTTCTTCTTTAGGCAGACCCAAGTCGATAAAATATTCTGACGTTTGCACCGGTTTAGCTCTTTCTTCAGGCGTCATGATATGAATAGGCTTCGTTCCCATCACTCCGATTAAATCTTTTTTTCCATGCACCAACACACGTTGTGCGGTCAATGTTTTCGGGTCAAAGCCGCCTAAGGTATGAAAACGAAGAAATCCGTTATCATCAATATATTTTACTATAAATCCAATTTCATCCATGTGAGCCGCTATCATCACACGTTTAGATGCATCCTTTCCTTTTTTGACAGCGTAGATACTGCCCAAATTATCAAATTGGATTTCATCTACATGTCCTTCCAGATTTTTAACTACCAATTCGCGAACACGTTGTTCAAAACCCGGAGCACCTGCTACTTCGCAGATTTCTGCCAGTAATTTTATGTTTGTTTTCATTTTTTTAAAAAGCGGGTAAAAGTAGGGAATTATTTAATGCTTTATTGTTAAGATTTAAAGAGTGGAAAATGATATGATATCTACAACCTGTTGTGCGGTTCAAATTCAGCATTTATAATTCATCCCTCTTATTCAATTAATTGTTAATATTAAACTCTTGTTACTTTTTTTCTAAGTTCAAGTGTTAAATGCAATTTTTTGGGGCATAAAATAACATTTTTTATTTCTTTTATTATATCTCATCACTTTATTTAAACCACCCCGCATATTTTACATAATTGTTGGCAATGCGTTCGTTTTGGTCTTTAAAAACCTCTTCACTCAATTGTTTTACTTTCTTTGCCGGCACGCCTGCATAAATACTGCCTGCTTCCACACGTGTGCCTTCCAGAACAACTGAGCCTGCAGCAATTAGTGCATTTTTTTCTATGTAGCAATTATCCATCACGATAGCTCCCATGCCTATCATCACATTGTCTTCGAGGGTGCAGCCATGAACGATAGCACTATGCGCGATAGAAACATTATTCCCGATAATTGTTTTTGTTTTTTCAAAGGTGCAATGTATAACTGCATTATCCTGCACATTCACTTTATTACCCATGCGTATCGAGTTGACATCACCCCTTATCACGGCATTAAACCAGACACTGCAATCATCGCCCATTAGCACATCGCCAACAATAGTAGCATTAGGTGCCACATAACAATTACTGCCCAATTGGGGTTCAAATCCTCTGCATGATATAATATGCGCCATATTTTTTCGTTATTTTGTGTAAATTTAAGCAATGAAAAGTCAATTCTCCCTGAAAAAAATAAGTTATATTCTTGTAGTAAGTATTGTTATTTTGACTAGCATGCAATCTTGTGCAACAGCAAAAGCAAAGAAGTGCAACTGCCCAACTTTTGGCACCAATAAACGCCATTAAACTATCGTTGTTTTGTTTAATGTCATTCTTATTGGTTTAGTTTGTTTGATTTAACCTGAGTTCGGTATAAGCATTTCAATTTTAACAATAGAGTTAAATTCTAAAATATTCAGTTAAAAATTATGCTGTTACTTTTTGATGCCAAAAAGTAACCAAAAAGCATTTGTGAAAGACAAGGCAATTTTTATCCGCCAATCGGCGGATAAAACCGAAGCTAAAATCAAAAAGCAATCACTATAGCCCTACTGATTTTTGATTTTACTTCTATTGCTGTGTCTTTCACAAACCTAATTCTTTTGCGGTTCGGATATATACATTTAGTATTTATTTGTCTAAATATTAATCGAATTAATTTGAACCTAATTTTATTTTACAATCAAAAGCTTCTAATTTTAGACCTATTGGGGGTGAAATTGAGTAATCAACTTTTTTTCACCTTATTTTTCTTAGTCAAAACTCAGGTTGCTTAGTTAATTTCTTGAGCCAATATAAATACCGGATAAGATAATTGCCAGTCCGATGAGATGAAGAATATGTATCTTCTCTCCGATAAATAAACCAACCAGTATGGCTACCATAGGAATCAAATAAGTGGTCATCGTGGCAAACAAGGCGGAGGTACGCTGAGCCAATACATTAAAAAACACTTGTGCAATGCCTGTTCCAAATATGCCGAGCAACAATAAATATTTTAGCGAGTGCCAGGCCTTTCCGAAATTTGTAAATAATAGATGAAATGCCCCGGAATACCATAAATAAATAAATGAAAAAAATGCAACAAATGCATATTGCCACAAGGCAATCACTACCGGATTATTTTGCTGAAATCCTGCTTTGAAAATATTGGCATTTAACCCGTAACAAATAGTTGCCAACAACGGGAGCAATACGTACCAATTGATGGAATGTATGCCTTTTTGTTTGGATAAAACAATAATAATTGCACCGACAAAGCCAAGCAACACACCTAAAATTTTGTTTCGTGTAAGCATCACTCCAAAAAACAAACCACCAATTAATAAGGCAAAAAGAGGTGTTGTAGAATTCATAATGCCCGAAAGTGCACTGTCTATTTTTGTTCCGGCCACACAAAAGCAAATGGCGGGAATCATATTACCAAATAAGCCCAAAAGTGGAACCATTTTCCATTGGTGAGCCTGTAATTTGAGCTGTTTGGCATGCACGAAAAACATGGGTGTTAAGGATAAGAATGCAATCGTCATGCGAAATGCCGCTACCTGTACAGGTTCAAAAACTTCAAGCCCTTTTTTAATAAAAAAGAAAGAAAAGCCCCAAATGGTGGAAAGTCCGATAAATACTGCCCAGTCAAAAGCGGTAATTCGTTTTTCCGGCTTCTCGATTAGTGGCATATCTAAGATTTCCTCATTCATGGTGCAAAGGTAAAGGAGTTAACGTATTGAAACAAGTAGCGTTTGGCAGACTTTTTGTATCTTGTTTGGTATGAAAAAACTGTTTACAATTTTTATACTATCCACTATTGCCTATTGTGCAAGTGCTCAGGAAATCAGTGTGCAAAAAATCGAAGGACTGAAAGCACTATACAATCGCAATAATGATACTACGTATATCGTCAATTTTTTTGCTACATGGTGTCGTCCTTGTATGGAAGAAATGCCTGTACTCAAAAAATTTATTGAAGAACATCAAGCTGAAAAAATCCAATTTATTTTTGTCAGCTTAGATGGTGGAGGTGCGATAACCAAACTCCAGAAATACGTTAAAAAACAAAAAATCACAGTGCCTGTAATTCTGCTGAATGAAAGCAGCGATTTCTCCTGGTTGCCTTATATTGATAAGCGATGGCAAGGTAGTATCCCGGCTACGAAAGTCGTGAATGCAAGTAAGAAAGTAAACGCCTTTCTTGAAACTCCTCTTGAAAAAGGACAACTCGAATACTATCTGAAACAGTTAGGCTTGTAAGTTTGTCGTAAAGTTAATTTAACGGAAAAAGCCTGAGTTCGGGTTAAGTAAAAAATAAGGATAAAAAATAGTTGATTTCTCATTTTTCCTCCAACTACAAGGAGGAGGAATTAAAAGGAGGTGGTTTCTAATAAAAAAAATCAACTATTTTTAATTTAAAACACTTGGCCCAAACTCAGGTGAAAAAGAAATTGACGAGTAAAAAGGCATTTAGTGAGATAATAATAAGAGCTATAATCCAAGCTAAAATCTTGGTCAATGGTTTGTTGACAAATTTTCCCATCAAGGTTGTATTTCCTGTAAACCGGATTAAAGGCACAACGGCAAAACTCAACTGCATAGATAAAACCACCTGACTGAATACCAACAATTTTCCGGTACCACTTTCGCCATAATAAACAGCTACCCCCATAGCCGGAATGATAGCCAGTAAGCGAGTAATTAAGCGACGTAACCAGGGTCTTAGTCGTAAGTTAACAAATCCTTCCATGACAATTTGCCCAGATAAAGTTCCGGTTAAAGTTGAATTTTGCCCGGAGGCTAATAAGGCTACTGCAAACAATACCGATGCAAGCCGATTACCCAAAACAGGTTCTAACAGCTTATGGGCATCATAGATATCTGCAACATCTGTATGTTGATTGAAATGAAAAACCGAAGCAGCTAAAATTAAAATTGATGCATTGATAAAAAATGCCAACATCAAGGATAATGTGGAATCAATTGTAGCAAATCGGATGGCCTCTTTCTTACCCTCATCATTTCTTTCATATTGACGCGTTTGCACAATACTGCTATGCAGATATAAATTGTGTGGCATAACGGTAGCTCCCAAGATACCTATGGCAATATACAGCATATCCTGATTAGTAATTATGGCTGTTGAGGGTATTAGTCCATGAACTATTTCATTAATATGAGGTCGGGATAATAATAATTCTGTCAGGAAACAAAGTAAAATAATACCAATCAGTCCACCCACGATAATTTCCAAATAACGAAATCCTTTTTGTTGTAAAAACAAAATCAATAAAACATCTACAGCAGTAATTAACACACCAATGGGTAAGGGTATGCCAAATAATAATTGTATGGCAATGGCTGAGCCGATTACCTCGGCTAAATCGGTAGCCGTAATGGCAATTTCTGCAGCTATCCATAAAGCGAAAGATACTTTGGGACTATATGCAGCACGACATGCTTGCGCCAAATCCTTGCCGGTGGAAATGCCTAATTTCAGAGATAAATACTGAAGTAAAATGGCAAACAAATTGGAGATTAATATGACTGAAAGTAAAGTATAGCCAAACATAGAGCCTCCTTCAATATCTGTGGCCCAGTTGCCCGGATCCATATAGCCCACGGCTACCATTAAACCCGGACCGGTGAATGCCAGTAATTTCCTGAAAAAGCCTGATTTTTTTGGAACAGCAATAGTAGCATATGATTCGGGTAGCGAAAAATCACTATCCGGCACTAACCATTTTTTGTCATTTGCTGCCATAATTTTGGTAAAATAGATTTTTATCTTTTAGTATATCAATATTTTTTTTAGATTAGCCTAAAAATTTATTTCAAATGCTTACTGCTGTTGAAGAAAATTACCTGAAATATATTTTCCAGTTACTGGATGATCTGGACACCGAAACTGTGAAAACCAATGACCTGGCATATAAACTGGAACATAGTCCGGCAACAGTTACCGACATGCTGAAAAAGTTGTCTGACAAAAAATTAGTGCAGTATAAGAAATACTATGGTGCTTCATTGACTAAGGTCGGCAGACAAACAGCAATAAAGGTATTGCGCAAGCACAGACTATGGGAAACCTTCTTGGTGAGAAATTTAAAATTTACATGGGATAAAGTTCATGAAATTGCCGAGCAATTGGAGCATGTACAGTCTGATGAATTAGTTGAACGGCTGGATGAGTTTTTAGGCTTCCCGAAATTTGACCCACATGGCGATCCTATTCCCGACAAGCACGGTTATTTTCATTTTGCCCAACAGATAGCACTTACCGATGCCAAACTAAAAGAAAACTATATATTGGCAGGTGTAAATGATGCATCAACTGCATTTCTGGTTTATTTGAACAAGATAAAAATTCAGCTCAACGACAAGATAAGAATTATTGAAAAAGAAGAATTTGACGATTCTGTAACTATCGTTGTCAATGACCGCAAGACGATTACCATCAGCCATTCTGCCGCCGGCAACATGTGGGTAAAAAAAGTATAAAATGCAAGGAATCAGAAACTATTTTATTTCGGGAATAGCCACAGACGAACGAGCATTTCACCTGCAATACGACTGTATTCCCAATGCTGTTTATCTTCCATTTCCAAAACACGAGAAAAAAGATAAAATGTCGGATTATGCCCGACGCTTTATTCCATTAATCAATACCGGCGAGCCTTTTAATTTAATCGGTCATTCAATGGGTGGCATTATTACCATGGAAATCATCAAACACATTCATCCTGAAAAAGTAATCCTAATCAGCTCTGTAAAAAGCCGTAAAGAAATGCCCTTTAACCTGAAACAATTAAAGATTACACATTTTCACAAATTGTTGCCCGGCAAAGGATTTATTAAGAGTATTGAAGTGGGTTCTAAATTTATCAAAGAAATTATGCAAACACCCGGACTAAGGGAGCTTGCGATAAGTATGGCAAAAAATAATGACCCCAGCTTTTTGTACTGGGCGGTTAATGCCATTGTAAAATGGAATGGAGATGAAAATTATCGTCAAGACATTATTCATTTACATGGCACTAAGGATACGATGTTTCCATACAAAAACATAAAAAATCCCATTCCGGTATTTGGCGGCACACACGAAATGAATATCATAAAAGCGGAAGAAGTGAACCGTTTGATTTTATATTATCTGAATAAATAAAGTTGCTCATTGCTTTTTGTTATTTTTGAATGATGGCTATACATTTTTATTTTGATGCCGTGAAAAAACCGGCGTTTGCGAAACCCGTGCAATGGAAAAAGGCATTGAAGCGTATTGCTGAAGTGGAAGCGTACAAGATAAAAGAACTGACTTATGTATTCTTGACGGATGAAGAGTTATTAGCCATGAATATACAGTATCTGCAACACGATACCTATACAGATATTATCACGTTTGACAACAGCAGCGAGCCAAAAAGCATAGAAGGAGATATTTTTATTTCTTTGGAAAGAGTACAGGATAATGCCCGAAAATATAAAGTGAGCTATGAAGTAGAATTACAACGTGTGTTGGCTCATGGCTTATTGCATTTATGCGGTTATAAAGATAAAACCAAAAAGGACGCTGCTTTAATGCGCCAAAAAGAAGAAACGGCTATACAATTATTTCTTTAATATACGCTTGCGAATACGACTAAGCGAAACTGGTGTAACGCCGATAAATGATGCAATATGTTGCAAGGGTACTCGATTGAGTAAATCAGGTGTTTCGTGAATTAATCGAAGATATCTTTCTTCTGGTGTGTCTAATAAATAAGAAGTGATGCGCAGTTGCAAAAATGCCATATAATGTTCTAAGATAATTCTGCCTACTTTTTCAAATTTCTGGCTTTTATCGTACAAACTTTCCAAATCTTTGTAATCAATTATAAACACATCACTGTCTTCTAATGCTTGAATGGTTTGTGTGCAAGGCTGTTTTAAGATATTGCATTCAAAACTGCCAATCATATCATTTTCAAAAGCAAACAAACAAGTAATTTCTGTTTCATTTTTTAAATAAAAGAAGCGGAAACCGCCTTTTAAAATAAATGCAATCTTAGTATTGATTTGATTTGCCGTAATAAAGTTTTCTCCTTTTTTGAATGATTTCAATTGACCGAACTGTATCAAAGTTGACCATTCTTTCGCCGAAAGGAAGTTGATGTTATAGTGTCCCAGCACTCTCTGAGCCGAAGGTAAGGCCTGTAGCAAATCCATTGCTTAAATATACAAATTCCGAAAGGCTGGCAATATTAATTTATCAGTCATTTTCTTAACAAACGGCAATTCTGTTTATCTTTAATAAAAAAACAAAATGACATCTAAAGCAGCAACTGTAGAGCAATACTTGAGCGAGATAGACGATCCGGATAAAAAAATCATGGCGGAAAAGCTCAGAACAACCATTTTAAAGCATCTTCCTAAAGGATTTAAAGAATGTATGAACTATGGCATGATTGGCTATGTAGTGCCTCATAGCTTATACCCAAAGGGTTACCATTGCACGCCCGAATTGCCATTGCCTTTTATGAGTATTGGTGTGCAAAAAAACTCTGTCAACTATTATCACATGGGTATTTACATGAAACAAGAGCTGTTGGACTGGTTCGTAAATGAATATCACAAAAATTACAAAGCCAAATTAGATATGGGCAAAAGCTGTATGCGTTTTAAGAAAGAAGGAAATATCCCATACGCTCTCATCGGCGAGTTAGTGAAAAAACTCAGTACAGATGAATATATTCAATTGTATGAGTCTATATTGAACAAAAAGAAATAACAGAAAATCAGCGGTTGCGGTTCGGGTTTTTAAAAGAAGTGTTTGGAATTGGTGGAGGTTGTATGTTTGCTGTAAAGAGCTCTTGCAAAAACAAATAAGCAGCATACAAATCTTGAGAAGAAGTAATTTTCACACTGGGGTGTAAGTATAATAATACGCGCTTCCACCTCTTTTCTTCCAGCACCTCATCAAAGTCAATATCATCTTCAAATTGATATTTATGAACAGTAATTCCGCTCAATAGCAATTGCATCTTTTCGGGATGAAATTCCAGAATATAGTAAACGCCTTTGATCTGAAAATTGCGAATTAACAAATGCTTTACACCTTTCACACAGTCTGATTGAGGGTACATGCCTCCCATATAAAAATAGGGATAAAAACATTCATCATAAGCAATACCCAACTCATCCAGCCATACTTTGGCATGATTTAATTGTTGTTCAAAGTAATCGTTTACCTTAATGCGTGTGTCTTTTTTACTAAAACTCATCCAGCGTTTACTATACCAGTCATAATAGTCAAATACATCAGACAAGCGCAATTTATAATTGAATTTAGATGGTTCATAAGCAACATAGCCGGGATAATAATATTTATAGCCTTCTGTTTTTGCAAATTCAATTTCGAGCAGCATCGTGTACATGCCGATGCTGTATGCCGCATAGTCAGGATGAAAAATACCCAGAATACTGGCCATGCTTACCTGCCCTTTGTCAAAGATAGAATAGCCGATCAGTTGATTGTTCCGGTAAATATTTATCTCGTAAGTTTCAAAAAGATTTTTGTTGAAATGGTCAAACATATAAGCAGACAAACTGGGCGAAGTGTTGCTGCTGAATCGTTTGCGGTGCATTTGATACAACTTTTCTTTTTCTTCGGTAATACAAAAGGGCTTGATATTCCAGCTAAAGAGCCGATTGTTTTTTTGCAGGAGTTTATTCAGCCGTTTGGGTAATATGTGTTTTGCCAATCGTATGCGAATATGCAAGGTATTTAGTATCTGGTTATCATAATACAACACCCGGGTTCGCAGTAAATAATTTCCGGTGCGAAAATATCCGGATGCAAGATAGCGATCTAAGGTATGCTGTTTTATTTCTTTTCCCGGAAAATGATATTCTAATGGCAATAACACGGCTTAAAATTAATGGGAAATTACAGAGATACCTAATAATAATTTTTATTATTTTTTGATATGCTTAATTTTGTCAGATACTCTCTATCTTCACGTTAATAATGACAAAAAAACTGCTCTTTCTGACGCCTACGCTTCCATATCCGCCCGTTAGTGGCGGAGTGATTAAATCTAATAAAACCGTACGTTTTTTAGCAGAGCACTGTTCCGTTTCCGTTGCCTGTTTTTTGAAAAATGATGACAACTTATACCGGGATGAATTTCTTCGAAGCCTGAATCTCGAAAACGATTACATGGAAGAATTAAATATTCCCCGTTCGGCAAAAAATTTAATCCTCTCTAATCTAAAAGGCATTCCGCTTAATTTGTATCGTAATGCATCCGCATCATTTGCTAAAAAAATAAAAGCGTGGATTCATGATTTTGATGTTGTTTTTTGCGATCACTATGTCATGTTTCAATATATTCCTGATGATTTTCGTGGCAAAATAGTGTTACACGAACACAATTGCGAATATCTGATTTGGCAAAGGTATGCAGATGTAGAGCCCCGGTTTTTCAAACGCTTAGCTTTATTAAACCAAGCCTGGCGCATTAAAAACTATGAAAGGCAAATTTGTAATCGTTCCGATGCAATTTTGGCTGCACCTAATGACACAGATGAACTAGTGAAAATAGGTGCTGATCGAAGTAAGTTTTTTGAAACCTATCATCTTGGTGATGATGCCACTTTAGCTTTGCCTGATCTGCAATTTGCACAGACCGAAAAAGCATTGTTGTATATTGGCACGTTAAGCTGGGAAGCCAATATTGACGGTTTGTTGTGGTTTTACAGAGAAGTATGGGGCAAACTGGTAACTCAAGAGCCCGACTTGAAACTTTATATTATTGGCAAACATGCCGACAAGCGTTTGCTTGCATTGCAAGCATTAGATACCCGTATTATTTTGACTGGTTTTGTAGAAGATCTTGAACCTTATTTTCAAAAATGCAGGGTATTTATCACGCCGTTGCGGTTTGGAAGTGGCATTAAAGTAAAAGTAGTAAACAGCTTGTATCGCGGCATTCCGTGCGTTACTACCACTATTGGTGTCGAAGGATTAAAAGTTACAGATGGTAAAGATATCATAGTCAGAGATAACGCACGGCAACAGGCAGATGCGATTATTGAACTTTTACATAATAAAGCACAATGGGAATCTATCAGTACAAATGCCCGTACACTGGCAGAAGAATTTTATACATGGGATGCTGTTTTGGAAAATATCCAAAAAGCTGTTGAGTCCTAATTTTTTACAACAAAATTACCACTGATGGTATAATGCGGCTGTCCGGAAGTATTGTTATTGTTTACATTTATCACTCCCTGATAAATTCTGGTACTGGTATCTCTTTGTGTAATGGAAATACTGCCCTGAGTAAGCGGATATCTGACATGACCTGAAGTTTGTTTCTTACTGAAAACAAATAAACCACTGGGCAAATTAGGGATGTAGACACCCACCGTATCTTTAAGTGTAGCAAAAGTTACTGAATCTTGTGTGGTGTAATCTGTTCCGGAAACAAAGAGCACACTATTGACTACAGTATCAGCATATACCTTCAAATGCAGCGAATAACTTGTGTCTCCTGAAACATTAAGGTTAATGGTTGACATGCCTGTGGTATCTACTATTTGGTTGCCTGTAGGATTGGGAATTTCTTTATTACCTACCGAACACGAACTGATTCCTGCGAATACAATACATATCGCTATGAAAATATATACAAAACTATTCTTCATTTTATCAAACAAAAATAAGCTAAATTCTTAAAGTTCGGGCATTTTTATTCACTTTTGTAGTGTATGCTCACTCATTCTATCTATCAGATTTATCCGCGTTCATTTTATGATGCAAATGGAGATGGCATGGGTGATATACAAGGCATTATCCAAAAGCTGGATTATATTTCAGATTTGGGTTTTGAAACCATCTGGATTTCTCCATTTTTTGCTTCTCCACAAAGAGATTTCGGCTATGATATTTCCGACTATTTTTCCATAGCTCCCGTATACGGAACTATGCGGGATGCAGAACAATTGATTGATGAAGTACATCAAAGAGGAATGAAGGTTATGTTTGATATGGTGCTCAATCATACTTCTGACGAACATGTCTGGTTTAAAGAATCGGCATCATCGCGTGATAATACTAAAGCTGACTGGTATATCTGGCGAGATAAACCGAATAACTGGAAGAGTATTATCGGCCCGAGCGGATGGCATTATTGTGATAGCAGAAAGCAATATTATTATGCTTCATTCTTGCCCTTTCAGCCTGATTTAAATTATCATAACAAGGAAGTAAAACAACAAATGTGGGAAGTTTGTCGGTTTTGGTTGTCAAAAGGAGTAGATGGTTTCCGGCTCGATATTTTTAATTGTATTATCAAGGACAAGGAGTTTAGGGATAATCCGTTTTCATTGTTTCATATGATTCCCAGTGAAGAATATCCCGGGGGCAATTTTCAGTTGAGAAAGTATTCAGTAAATCAACCGGAAAACTTTGAGCTGGCAAAAGAACTGCGCAAGGTAGCTGATGAATTTTCACCACCAAGAATTCTTCTGGGCGAGGTTTTTGGTACTCAAGAAACAATTAGCCGATATCTTGGCAATAATGATGGCTTACATCTTATTTTCTCGTTTGATATTTTGTTTTTTAAGTTTAAGGCATCGTTCTTTAAAAACATATTACAGCAGTACGAACAAAATTTTCCGCATCCTAAAATTCCAACTGTCGTATTCAGCAATCATGACCAATGGCGCAGCCAGGGACGACTGAATAATGATTTGGAAAAAGCAAAGTTGTTAGCCGTCTTGCAAATGACTATTCGTGCAATTCCTGTCGTTTATTATGGTGAAGAAATCGGGATGCAAAATGGCGATATTGCTATTCGCAATGCAAAAGACAGTTTGGCTAAACCATACAAATGGATACCGCAGTTTCTAGTAAATAAACTACCTGTGGCTATAAACAGAGATAATTGCAGAACACCCATGCAATGGAATAATGGAAAGCATGCGGGTTTTTCGAGTGCAGAAAAGATATGGCTGCCTGTGAATGCAAATTATACGGAACGCAATGTAGCAAGTATGCAAACCGACAAAAATTCGTTATTATCAGTTTATAAAGAACTGTTGTTTTTGCGTAAAAATGAAAATGCACTTTTACTAGGAAATATGTCCCGGTTGGATATTTTGGATAAATCAATTCTGGTGTACGAAAGAACCCATGAAAAAGAACGGATGAAAATTTATCTCAATTTTTCACGCAAAAAAAAGAAAATACCTAAGCTTGCAACGGGAGAAAATATACGTTTGCTGATTGGCGAAGTCGTTCATGAACATGACAGGATTTGCATGGGTAAATATGCTGCGCTTATTGTGAAATATTAATTTTGATTTTTTTAAAATTATATAAAACAAAAATCCTGAAAATAAACTAACTTTACTTTTAGCTGGAAAATATGGAAAACGAAAACAAGATACAAGAATATACCTTACAGCTCATAGAAGAAACCGGATTGAGTTTTTCTTCTTTTGAAGAGTTCAGAAAATATATCATTCAAAAAATCAACTATTGGATAAACAATGATTTCGAGCATTTGCTGTTTATGTTATATCGTATTGATGTGCATGAAGATAAAGTGCGCAGACTGATGGCAGAGCATAAGGGCGAAAATGCTTCTGAGATTATTGCCGATTTAATCATAGAACGACAGCGGCAAAAAATAGAAACCCGAAAATTATTTAAAGACTTCAAGCCTGATGAAGGTGATGAAAGTGAATTGTGGTAGTTACTCACCAATATCAAAGACATCCGAATCTCCTTTGAAGAATTTTTCTTTTACTTCGCCCACCAGTTCTGTATCAAATATAGTAGGTCGCTCACTGATTTCGTGATAGCAAACCACATCTTCTCCAAAATAATGCACCACCATACTTTTTCTGGTTAAGTTATAGTCTTTTATAGGTTCTGCACCATGCAACAAATTAGCATGCCAGATGAGCAAATCGCCTTTTTTTGGCATATAAATTTCTTTCTTTAATTCAGGATGATTATTTAGCACTTCTTGTACTTTTGCCTCATATTTTTCATTCGCATTTTCATCCAGCAGAAACCTCGTATTATCGTTAGGGTAATCTTCATTATAAATATAAGGCAAATCCTGAGAGCCCGGATAATAAAAAACAGGACCTTGCATATCGCCAATATCTTCCAGCGCAAACCATGCCGCAACCAAATTTCCTTCAGGAAAAGTACTCATGTGTATAGAATCAGAATGTGCTTTCTGCTCGCTTCCTTTCATGAAATTGATAGTCTGGAAAGGGATGGCATTTCGTTCCATGATAAAATGAAACAATTGCAGTAAGCGCTTGTCTTTGATGACCTTGCGGATAGTGTAAGAATGTTTGTAAGCGTTGAAAATTTTGCGTGATGTGTAATTGAATTGCACCTTGTTTTTACCAATCAGTTCGTCCAGTTCAAAGTTGATGGAGTTGATGGTTTCTTCATCGAGGAAGTTTTCCCAAATGAGAAATCCTGTTTTGTGCCAGTGCAGTAATTGTTCTTCTACAGCTTCCGGAAAACGAATATATTCGGGATGATTAAGAATTTCATTTTGCCCAACTATTCTGTCCATCCAGGGAGATTTAAGTCGCAGATTTTTGAAATCGCGGTGTGAGACAGAGTCGTAAATGGACTTTTTAATTTGATACAGATTGTAGAAATGCTTGTTGTGTTCCAGTCCTTTTTTATGAAAGAGATTATAAATATATTGCAGAAAGCGCACCCGCCTCAAGAATCCTTTATACTTAGCTATCCATTTCATTGGTGAGCAAAGGTAAGAAATAGAAAAATATGCTGTATATTTCGGATAAGATGAAGCCCACTAAGAAGTATAAGAAAGCTGGAACGAAAAATAAAATAGTTCAAGAAAACACACTTATAACAGAACTAGTTGATCCAGTAAAATTTCCTGTTGCTTTGATGCCGGAGTTAGACGAATTGGTAAAAAAGAATCCGAATCGCTTGCTGGGCTGCGGAGGGTAGTATATAAAATACCACAATTCTTAAGCTGCCATAAAGAAATACAGAAGAAATAAATAATCAGAACAATATTCTGTTTTTAAACATTTTTACTTATATTTATATTACATGCAAAAAGTAAAACTTGCAGGTATATGATTTATTTGTAAATGCAATTTATAAATTTTTAAGATGCGGCAAATTCATTTTGACAAAATTCAAAGACATGGATTACTTCTTTTTTTTATGGTTACTTTTTTTGTTACGACATTTTCAAAGGAATATGTTATCCATTATAAGCTCTTAAATTATGATACTTTAGACCATTTTTATTTTCAGGTAAATGATACGATTGTATTTGAAGATACTTTGGGTGTAAATAAATCCGGCAAGTTTAGTGTAAACATCGAAGAACCCGGTAAAATGATTTTCTGTGCCAATGACGATTATCGTCATATAAAACGATGTTTCTTAGATTTAAGAAATGCATCCGTAATAATTGAGAAAAATAAATTAACTGTTGATATCCCAAACTCAAAGTTAAATGATGCGTATAATATTTCATTGATTATACAAGATAGTTTTAGAACAACTGTTGAGCGACCAATCGAAAATCTATTACCTAAAAACCCTAATATGATAATTTCCGATTCTATATTAAGTGTAATTGACAGTCTTGAAATTG
Source organism: Chitinophagales bacterium (assembly GCA_035339455.1). GTDB lineage: Bacteria > Bacteroidota > Bacteroidia > Chitinophagales > JADIYW01 > JADJSS01. The sequence goes on along the minus strand of DAOQII010000013.1, from coordinate 759 downwards.
AGTTAGATAAAATTATATTCAAAAGATTGCATTACAAATCGTATATTGTCTTACATAGAATGTGTTTAGATGCGCTTCATTATATTAAACATAGGCAAATGCTCATTGAAGATTTTAACAAACTGCACCCATCACTTAAAAAATATAGGGAATACGATGAAATAAAAAGACTGCTTTACAAAGTTGAAGATGTAATTGCACCTCCACTTTTTAAAATAGAATAATCCTAATGTTTTTATAGAAATTGAATTTTTTGAGATGAAATACATTTGGCACTTAAATTTAAGTATTTTCTAATTCCTTCATTTCTGCTATCTTTGAGATATGGATATAGCACAAATCAAAAAACTCATTCAGTTAGTGAATGACAACAATGTGGGTGAATTAAAGGTGGAAGAAGGCGACTTAAAAATCAGCATCAAGCACCGTGATTTTATCAAGCAAACAGTAGTTAGTGGTGCATCAGTATCCGCACCTGTTGCCCAGCTCCAGTCGTTGCCAGCTCCATCCAATGAAGTAAAACAAGAAAATACAACTGCTGAAAGCTCATCGGCTATAGCCATCAAAGCTCCGATGATTGGCACTTTTTACCGCTCCTCATCTCCTGATATGCCTGCATTTGTGAAAGTAGGCGATGTGATTAAAAAAGGCGATGTCTTATGTATTATTGAAGCCATGAAATTATTTAATGAGATACAAAGTGAAGTATCGGGTAAAATTGTAAAAGTAAATGCAGACAATGCCCAGCCTGTAGAATAC
>DAOQII010000012.1:0-18709 GCA_035339455.1 Chitinophagales bacterium | reverse complement strand
ATTTATTGAATGCAAATTATCATACTTTGGAAGGCAGATTGATGGATAAAGTTGATAATACGCTTGAGTTTAAGCAAATTGATTCTATAGGGAGCGGCTCATTTGTAATCAGTAAGCAGCTATTTACACAAATTGGAGGCTACGACGAATCATATGTTTTTCAGGGAGAAGATATTGCAATAGCTCAAACAATAAACAGACATCATATTCCGATATTATTGTCGACTCAGATAACATGTTTCCACAATCATAAAGACAGACTTGATATTGAAGGTATGATGGACAGGGATTACAGGGGATATTATTCACAGTTTCTTCAACAAGGAGATGATGCAATAAACTCAACTAAGAGTAAATCCTACAAAATATTATTACATATTCAGAATTTGATTATTAAGACCTATGATTTGATTCCAAATAGTCCGGCGTATGATAAATTAACGTTCAGGTTTTTAGGGCTAATTGGAAATTTAAGTAAAACGAAAGCATATCGAGATGCAAAAAAACAAAATAAATAATCTGACAAAGGTTGTCTATATTATTTCACATCTCGAAAAATCGATGACCTTTGAGTGGGTCTTGAAATATATTGACAAATCGAAATTTGAAATACATGTGATTAGTCTGAATCAACATGCAGCTACTTATTTGAATCAATATTGTGAATCGTTGCAAATTCCATTTTATCATATTTCATATCGCAGTAAAAAAGATATACCCAAAGCAATTTATAGTTGTTTACGATTATTTCAAAAAATAAAAGCGGATATAGTACATGCCCATTTAATTGATGCAGGATTAGTGGGGCTGACAGCTGCAACTATTTTGCGAATTAAAAAAAGAATTTATACGAGGCATTACTCTACACTTCATCACGAATATTATCCGAACGGAGTAAAGTATGACCATTATATTAATAAGATTGCAACTGGTATTATCGCTATTTCAGAAAATGTGCAGAATGTGCTGATACAGCAAGAACATGTGCCCGCATCAAAAGTTCAGCTCATTTATCACGGCTTTGATTTATCGGCTTATGACGATATTAATCAAGACAGAATCGCACTTATAAAAACAAAATACAATTTACATAATAAAGGTCCGGTTATTGGCATGGTATCCAGATATTTTAAGTTAAAAGGAATTGAATACGCACTCGAAGCGTTTCGTCAATATTTGGAAATATACCCTAATGCAGTTTTTGTCATAGCGAATGCATTTGGTCCGGATGAAAATGAAATAAAAGAAAAATTAGCATTGCTTCCTGAGGACTCTTACCGAGAAATATATTTTGAACAAGACATGATTGCGCTTTACAAATGCTTTGATTTGTTTATACATGTACCGATAAATAACCAAATTGAGGCATTTGGACTTATTTATATCGAAGCCTTATTGGCTGAATTACCCTGTATATTTACAAAATCAGGAATTGCTAATGAAGTTATTATAAATAATCAAAATGCAATTGTGGTTGATTATAAAAACAGTGATGAAATTCTGGAGGCAATGTGCAGCATCACGGAAGATGAAATACTAAAAAATGAACTTAAGAACGCAAAAAAAAGAGGACACTGTAATAAGTTTTCTGTATATTTGACAGTAAGGAAACATGAGAATTTATACCTACTATGAAAGACAACAAAATTCTTTTTACTGTCATTGTCCCAACCTTTAACCGCACTCACATGATAGTGGAGACTATCAATAGTGTATTGGTACAAGATTATCCTTTTTTTGAACTTATCATAGTAGATGATGGCAGCACAGACAATACGGAAGAAATTGTCAAAGCTTTACGTGATGACAGAATTGTCTACCATAAGAAAAAACACGAAGAAAGAGCAGTAGCCCGGAATACTGGTTTCCAAATGGCAAAAGGTGATTTTGTAACCTTGCTCGATTCGGATGACTACCTGTATCCAAATCATTTATCTTCTGCAGAATCGTTTATCACACAACATCCGGATGCGGAAATAATTCGCTTCAAGTATGATATTATTGATAAAAAAAAGAACTCTCTTACCACAGCCAATATTCCTGATAGCATTAATGAAGCCATGATACAAGGAAACTATTTGGGATGCTCAGGCATCTTGCTTTCCAGAAATATCATTGTCAACCACCGCTTTAATAATGATCTATCCCTATCAGGGTCTGAAGATTATGAGCTCTGGCTGCGCCTTTCTGCCAGATATCCAATCTATACCTCCGATATCGTAACTAGTACTTTGAATGCACATGCAGAAAGAAGTGTGATTTATAATATTCAGGAAACATCATTGGTTAACAGAATTGAACTACTGATTAAATATTCTTTTGAAGACAAAGAAGTGATGCGCATCTACGGAAAACAAAAAAATGATTTTGTTTCTAAGTGTCTGCTATATGTATCGCTGCACTTAGCCATAGCCCAGTATAAAAAGTCATCATTGAAGTATCTCTATAAGGCATTGCAAAGCAAACCCGATTCATTATTCGACATTCGGGTTTTGGGTATTTTGAAAACATTGCTTTTCAGACCTGAGTTAAACTATTAAAATGAATATTAAGTTTGAGAAAAAGAACGTTGTCTATGTATTGTATCAAATTGACAAAGCACCGGCATTCGAATGGATAATTGATAGTTTAGATAAGAATAAATTTAATCTGACTTTTATATTATTGGGAGTTGACTCTGGCACTTATATTGAAAATTATTGTATTAATAAAAACATATCTTATTACAGAGTTGATTATTACGGGAAAAAGGATGTTGTGAAATGCATAATAAAATTTTACAAATTATTTCTGAAAATAAAACCGGACATTGTACATACTCACTTATTTGAAGCCTGTTTAATTGGATTAACGGCTGCAAAATTACTTGGCATTAAAAAGCGCATTTACACACGTCACCATTCTACCTATCATCATGTATATTTTCCTAAAGCTGTTAAATATGACAAGTATATTAATAGCCTTGCAACTGATATTGTTGCAATATCAGAGGTTGTAAAAGACGTGTTAATAGATAAAGAAAATGTCCCTCCCAACAAAATCTCATTAATTCATCATGGTTTTAATCTAAGCGTATTTGAAAATACAGATATACAGTTAGTAAGTCAAATGCGATTGAAATACAATGCACGCAAACAACGTCCCGTGATTGGTGTGATTTCCAGGTATATCCACTGGAAAGGAATTGAATATGCCATTGATGCTTTTGAAAGATTATTACATCAATTTCCTGATGCTTTGCTCATATTAGCAAATGCTCGTGGACAATATAAAGAAGCAATTCAAAAAAAATTAAATACTATTCCAAAAGACAACTTCATAGAGATACCATTTGAAATTCATGTGGAAGCATTATATAGACTTTTTGATATATATATACATATTCCAATTGATAAAGATGCAGAAGCATTTGGACAAACCTATGTCGAATCTCTAGCATGCGGTATACCAATGGTTGCTACTTTGTCAGGTGTTGCTAATGAATTTCTTGTTGATAAAAAAAATGCGCTTGTTGTCCCATATAAAGACGCTGATTCGGTATATAATGCCATTATAGAGATACTTAATAATCCAGTTTTGAGAGAGCAACTCATTGAAAATGGAAAGCGTGATGTAAGCCAACTTTTTTCCTTAAATTTGATGATTGAAAAATTAACAGCGCTCTATCTGAAGTAATGCCTGAAGATGTATCTTTTTCTATCATTGTGCCCACCTACAACAGGGGGCATTTGCTTAAGCAAACCTTGCAGAGTGCTTTACTTTTAGATTATGACCATTACGAAATTATTGTAGTTGACGACGGGAGTACCGACAATACTGAAGAAATTATGCGCGGATTCTCAAATGATAAGGTAAGATACTATAAGAAACAAAATGAAGAACGGGCAGCAGCCCGAAATTTTGGCGTGGCACAGGCCAAAGGGGACTATGTTTGTTTTCTTGATTCTGATGATTTTTTGTATCCACATCACTTGAATACTGCCCGTGATTATATACTCCAACATCAGCAACCGGAGGTCTTTCATCTCAATTATGATTTTGTGGATGAACATAAAAATATTATAAGAAGAGGAGAGGAATTCGTTGGTGAAGATGCCATTAATCAACGCATTATTAAAGGAAACTGCCTGAGTTGCAATGGGGTTTTTATTCGTAAAGATATAGCGTTGAGTTATCCTTTTAATACTGACAGGGCACTGTCAGCTTCAGAAGATTATGAACTATGGTTGCGGTTGGCATCGCGTTTTATTATCGGTTATTCCAATGTCATCACTTCATCCATACTCAGTCATGATGAAAGAAGTGTGGTTACGCTTTCGAAAGAGAAAATGATAGCGCGCATCAATAAACTTATACAATATGCCTTTGCTGATAAACTCAATAAAAAGGTATATGCAGATAAACTGACTTTATTCCAGTCGCAATGTATGCTGTACTTGTCATTGCATTTAGCTATTGCAAAAGAAAGAACTGCATCTTTGCAGTATTTATTTGCCACAATAAAATTGAGACCATTTGCAGTTTTTGACCGCAGATTTTTAGGGATAATGAAAACACTTATTGTAAATATTTAGCATGAAGAATATAATAGATTACCGGAATAAAATATTAGTAACAGGCGGAGCAGGAAACGTGGGAAGTTCATTGGCAGAAAAACTCATCAGTAATGAGAATAATTACGTAGTAATCGTAGATGATCTTACTACTGGAAAAGCAGAAAAACTGCCTTCCTTTGCCCTCAATGCACGGTTTATAAAAGCAGACGTTAATAACTATAATGAAATAGCAGCCATTATGCTCGCATTTCGTTTTGATTATGTATTTCACTATGCGGCTGTAGTTGGAGTACAACGTACTTTAAACAATCCCGTAAAAGTTCTGGAAGATATAAATGGGATAAAAAACATTTTGGAACTCTCAAAAAATACCGGCGTAAAAAGAGTCTTCTACTCATCATCATCAGAAGTATATGGCGAGCCGGTAGAATTTCCGCAAAATGAAGATACTACACCACTCAACTCCAAACTACCTTATGCTATTGTAAAAAATGTAGGTGAGGCCTTTTTGCGCTCTTATCAACGAGAATATAATTTGGATTTCACCATCTTCCGTTTCTTTAATACGTATGGTCCGCGCCAGTCAGATGATTTTGTGATTGCAAAATTTATCAAAAGAGCATTAAAAAACGAAGATATTACTATCTATGGAGATGGTTCACAAACCCGAACCTTCTGTTATATTAATGACAATATAGAGGCCACCGTAGCTGCCTTTGAAAAAGATATGTTTGTGAATGATACAATTAATATTGGCAATAATAATGAAACAAGTATACTCGATTTGGCCAAGACTGTTATCCGGCTTACCGGCTCAAAATCTGAAATAGTCCATTTGCCGGCACTTACTGAAGGAGATATGACACGCCGCTTACCCGATATATCCAAGATGAAAGTATTATTGGGAAGAGAGTTAACTTCATTAGAGCAAGGAATAATAAATATTTTACAAACCGGATTGTTTTAAAAGTTATATCTTTATCAGATTATAAGTTATGTGCGGAATAGCAGGATATATCTCTGTAAATAAACATTTGGAAAAATCAGTATTTACTGATGCGTTACAGGTATTGAGTCACAGAGGCCCTGATGCCGAAGGAGTTTTTGTTTCTGATCAGGCAAGCGTGATTTTAGGACATAAGCGTCTAAGTATATTAGATTTATCTAGTGCAGCCAATCAACCTTACTTTTCAGCTTGCGGAAGATATTGTATCGTTTATAATGGCGAGATATACAATTATAAAGAAATCAAAGACACCTTAGGCTTACAAACTAAAACAAGTGGCGATACCGAAGTGATAGTTGAAGCATTTGCAAAGGTAGGTGTCGATGCTTTCAAATTACTCAATGGCATGTTTGCCTTTGCCATTTATGATTTACAAGATAAAAAGCTTTATCTGGCACGTGACCGGTTTGGTATAAAGCCGCTTTTTCTCTACCAAGATAATGATAGTATCTCTTTTGCTTCTGAACTGAAGTTTTTTAAAAGATTGCCATTTTTGAATTTGGAAATTAATTATGATGCCATTCCGGAATTCTTGCATATCGGCTTTATTGCACAGCCTTACAGCATTTATCGTCATATTACAAAATTTCCATCAGCTCATTATGCTGTACTTCATGTAGATAATTTTTCCCAAATTGAAAAAAATCCATATTGGAATATAAAAGACACCATACAAGAAACTACTTATTCGGATGAACAGCAAGTAAAGACTAAGGTGAAATCCTTGCTGGAAAAATCGGTAGAACGGCAGTTGATAAGCGACGTACCTATTGGTACTTTTTTAAGCGGAGGTATTGACTCAAGCTTGATAACGGCCATAGCTGCAAGAATTAAACAAGATAAAATTAAGACTTTTAGCATCGGATATAATTTTTCAAAATATGATGAATCTGAATATGCTGAAAAAGTAGCCAAAGCCATTGGTACTGAACATTATGCTTTTCATGTTTCTGAAGATGAGGTAGAAGAAATCCTGTCAGATATAATATTTCAGGTGGATGAGCCCTTTGCCGACTCATCTTTGTATCCAACAGAGTTGGTATCTAAATTAGCTCGTAATCATGTAACTGTTTCGCTCTCGGGAGATGGTGGAGATGAGCTTTTCTTGGGATATGGCATGTATAACTGGGCGGAGAGATTGGCACATCCCATTGTGCGAGCTTTTCGCACACCGTTATACTGGGCGACTCGCTATGCAGACAATAAATATAAAAGAGGTGGTTTGCTCCTTAATTATCAGGAATTAAATCATATTCGCAGTCATATTTTTTCGCAAGAACAATATTATCATTCAGACAAGGAATTGAGAAGACTATTATTAGGTGATCAGTTTTCATTTGATACGATAAATCCATTATCGGGAATTTTTCCTCGCAAATTATCTCCAAAAGAATGTCAATCTCTATGGGATATAAAATATTATTTAAAAGACGATTTATTAGTTAAAGTTGACCGTGCTTCCATGAAATATTCATTAGAAAGCAGAGTACCATACTTAGACAATGATTTGTTTAATTATGCCATGAATATTGACGCAGGCTTGAGGTATAAAGGGGGAGTATCTAAATATTTACTGAAAGAAGTACTCTACGAATATTTACCCAAAGAAATGTTTTCAAGACCCAAATGGGGGTTTTCCATCCCGCTTTCCGAGTGGATGCGAGGCAGGTATAAATGGCTGATGGATAAATATCTGAGTCCTACCATCATCAACCGATATGGAATAATGAGCAATATATTTGTTCAACAGCTGAAGCAGCGCTTTTTGGCAGGAGAAGACTATCTGTATGTCCGCTTGTGGACAATTATTATTCTGCATTGGTGGTTGGAAGAAAATGCTTAACTTTAGCATGCTAAACACAACTATTTATTCGGTTATTTTCAACTAAAGTGGCAGAAAATTCAGCTATACTTTATACTTCTTATGATGGCATGACAGATGCCTTGGGTCAATCACAAGTATTGCCCTATCTAACAGGGTTATCAAAAGACTATGGCTATGCATTTCATCTAATAAGTTGTGAGAAACCAATTAGGTTTTCTGAAAGCAAAGCTAAAATTCAAGAAATTACTTCGGCAGCAGGAATTAGCTGGCATCCAATGTCATACACCAAAAAACCACCCATTCTTTCTACAGTATATGATTTAATCAGAATGTATTTGCTGGCAGATAAGATTGTAAAAAAGCATGATGTTAAGATGGTGCATAGCCGATCTGTTGTGTCCGCCATTGTGGGCTATAAAATTGCAAAAAAATACGGGCTGAAATTTATTTATGACATGCGAGGATTTTATGCAGATGAGCGGGTAGACGGCAATTTGTGGAATCTTAAAAACCCCTTGTACAAATGGATTTATACTTATTTTAAAAAATGGGAAACAAAATGCATTAACGAAAGTGATTATGCTGTTTGTTTGACGCATGCCGGCAAATCAGCTTTGTATCATTGGAAGGATGTGCGGCCGGATGCTAAGATAGCTGTAATTCCTTGTTGCTCAGACTTGGCGTTATTCAATCCGGAAAAGACAGACGCGAAAAAGGCACAAGCATATAAACAGGCTTTAGGAATTACTGAGCACAGTGTCGTTATGAGCTATCTGGGCTCATTAGGGACATGGTATCTCTTGGATGAAATGTTACTGTATTTCAAAAGTTTTTTAGCTAAAAATCCGGATGCAGTTTTTTTATTTATAAATAAGGATGACAAAAATTATATTGAAAACAGAGCAGATTACTTTGGAATAAAAGATAAAATACGAATACAGCCGGCACATAGAGAAGAAGTACCGGTGTTACTTTCATTAAGCAAATATGCAATATTCTTTATTAAACCAAGTTATTCTAAAATAGCCTCTTCTCCTACAAAACAAGGCGAAATCATGGCTATGGGTATTCCCATTATTTGTAATGATGGAGTAGGAGATACCTCAGCCATTATAAGAAAATATCAGGCAGGCGAAGTGGTTAGCGATGTAAACAAAACAGACTATTCCGAAGAGGTAATAAGTCTGGATGAAACTACGTTTGATATTTCGCGTATAAAACAAGGAGCAGAAGATGTTTTTTCATTAAAACAAGGAGTGGCACAGTATGCCGAGTTATATGCAAAGATAGTAAAATAAAATTTTACAGATTGAAATACAAAGTATATAATATTTTAAATAGCAAGTCGTATACCAATGCCGTACTACTCTTTAATGTTTTAATGACATTTTCAGTGATGTATTTTATGCGTAAGGAAATATCACCCGATCATTTTACGTATATGTATTATGTAAAAGGTTTAGAGCAAGGTCGGTATACTTATTGGTGGAATTTCAGTAACTATATACCAGATACTTTCAGAAATCCAGGCTACCCTTTTTTATTATATATATTAGCAAAATTATCAGACAACAGATGGGTATTCGTAATTGCACAAACCGGTATTTACTTCGTCTCAATTTATTACTTATTGAGAATTATTAAAATTCTTTTTCCAAAAGAAAACAGATTGGTTCAAAATATATTTCTTACTGTCTTGGGCATTTCGATAGTCATTCCATATTATACATCCCTAATTTTTCCTGAAATAACGATGTTGTTTCTGATAGTATTTACTACGTACTATCTATTAATATTTGATAAAGACAAATGGCAGGGCTATATTGTTCTAGGATTATTGTACGGCCTGATGTTCCAAATCAGACCAGTTGTTTTGTTTTTGCCTTTTCTCATTATTGCCTATCTGTTTATCCAATACAGAGGCAAGTATTTGTACAAATATATATTGATGTTATGTGTGTATGTTTTTACAATGTTGCCCTATGGTTGCTGGAATTTAAAGCAACATGGAGTCTTTTCCGTCACTCCATTAGAAGGCGGCGGTGGGGCAATGTACTTAGGCTACTGGAGCTATAAAATGCCAGGATATATTGAGACTAGATATTGGTATAACAAATATGAAAAAAACATTATTAGTTTTGTAGAGGATAAAGATGTAAATAATAATATTGTTGCATTTAATAAAGAATGGGATTATATCGATTCTGCTTGTGCCAAATATCTAACAGCTCAGGATACACTAAATGTAAAAATTATGAGAAGATATACCGGTTCCCTATTTATTACCTATAACGGAACGTATACTTATGAGAGAGAAAAATTATTAAAGAAACTTGCAGTTCAACACTACCTTGATGAGCCATCATACACTTTTAAAGTGAAATTGTATACTTTCTTTCGATTATGGTTTGCTGGATTAGATAAGAACTTCTTCTTAAATAAGCCAAGTTTTATCGCATTTGTGTTACTTGTTTTACCTTTTCTAGTTACTTTTCCGGCATTTTTATTGTTTGTTCTCTTTGTACCGTATGCTATTTTTAGGCGAAAGATTGCTTATAAAGAAGCAGCATTGCTTTTGATAACAATGGCTTACTTTGGTCTTATACATCTGCCCTTTGTGCTACAATCAAGATATACTATTCCTGTTAGACCATTTATGTATATTCTAATAAGCATTGCTATTTGCAGACTATTTTTTAATTCGGAGAAGGTTCGCGCTTAAGCAATAATTTTTTCGTTTTTATTAACGGGGACAAATTTACATTTATAAATTCTGTATTAACATGATGAACGTCCTTCATGAATCTTATATATGCAGATTCAAAATCTTTATCATCATTTATAAATAGGATATCATCTCTGTTTATGAGATCGCTGGTTAAGTTAGTTAACTGAAATAATTGCAAGTAAGTTTTAAAATCCGGAGACAAGTTTATCCATCCATAAATAATTATATTTCCATTTATAAATATACTGTCTATGGGTGTAAGTGTGTTTAAGTAATTGAGCATGATTGTTTGCGGATTGGCAACAAACAGATATTCGGGATGACTGTTTATTGTATTATTTATTTCATTAAATTTTATATGTTCTTGTTTGTGTTGTTCCGACAGTCGAAAGAGTTTGTAAGTCTTGATTATACAAAAAACTGAAATTAAAAGAATGAACGAGTATCGAGTCCACATGTTTATGCTTGAAGTAATAAATATATGGAACTGCACTAAAGATAGTATGATAAGTATGGGCAGAATCAAACGCTTAGGAGCTCTGTAAAAAATGAGTAAATAAGTCAAAAATATAATTAATATAATTAGATTAAACAGCAAATATCGCCTGTGTTTTTTACTGGACAGAGTACTACTGAGTAATGTAAGTCCAAATAACAAAAAACCGTATTGCTCATCTTTTATAAGTCTAATAATCTTATGTAATAAATTACTGATATCAAAATTTATACTAAACAATTCTCCTGTTTTCGCTAACCAGTCACCAGTTAAATATAATTCATCTGCACAGAACCACTGTTTTAATAACTGTACAGAGGCAGGCGCAGATTGTGATGGGTGCAGATAATAACTAGGTCTGGCACAAACCATATCAAGAGCTTTTATTTTTTCAAAACTGTTATTCTGCATATAAGGAACATGCATTTTTTCACTTAAATAGATGAAAATGAAAATGAGAAATAACGTCAAAATTGTTGAAAATAATTTCTTCTTATCCAAATCAGCGATAACCCATAATGGCAAACTAAAGAGGAAGAAAACAATCCCACTTTCTTTTCGCCAAAGTAAAGCTATAACAAACAAGATGATATACAAAATTGTGTTTTGTTGCTTGTTCGTAATAATGAAATAAAGCACAGACAGTACTAAGAGTAAAGATACTGAAGTAAATTCTAGTTCTAAATAAAAATAAAGGAAATAACCAAGAAAAATGAAAATGACCATCACGAGGGTTTCAGGTAATTTTTTAATGCTGTTGCATTGCGCAAAATAAACAAAAAGCAATATTATATTCGTAGAGAGTGTAGTGTATAAAAACAAACTGTATGTATTTGTTCTGGCAGAAGTGATACCATTCCACTTATTAATCAAAAAGCTTAAAACAGGGTGTATCAGTAAAAGATTATTACTTTGAAATTTACTGCTCATCCCATTTGAAAACAAGAACATGAGCTGATCATCATTATTGTTGAAAGAAAGGTGAAAAATAAATAATGGCATCAATGTTAAGATGAGTACAGCAGGTAAGACATATTTAGTATATTTACAATTCATTATAGGCTGTAATCTGAGAATTTGAATATATTACAATATACAGGAGAACATACTCAGTTTTTGTTCTTAAGGGATCTCATTTTAGGACCAATGTTCTTTTTTGTTATTTTGTTTATTGCTCAAAGGTATGTAAAATTAAAATCTGATGATATTTATTCAAAATATTTTGTTCTGGGATTGTCAATACGATTATGTTCTGCAATCTTCTTAGCACTAATATATCAGTTCTATTACAAAGGTGGAGACACCTGTACCTATTTTCAATATGAAAGCAGTTTACGTAGTATTTTATTGGAAAACCCAGGGGCTTATTTAAATTTGGCATTTTCTCCAAACTATTCAAATTTCTATGCAGACCAGTATTTTGGGACTGGTGCTGCATTCTTTGCAAGCGATAGTGCAAGATTGATAATCAGAATTGCACAATTATTAGGGCTATTTATGTTCAATTCTTACATTCTCATCTCATTTACTTTTACTATTTTTTGTTACTATGGCTGTTGGAAAATGTTTAAGGTGTTTAGAGAACTATATCCCCATCTTGAAAAACAAATTGCTGTTTCCTGTTTATTTTTACCTAGTGTGTGCTTTTGGGGGAGCGGAATATTAAAGGATCCGATTTGCATGGGTGCCATTGGTTTACTGACCTATCATACGTATAAACTTTTCTTTACAGAAAATAGAAAAGTGATTATTAGAGTTATTGTGATTATTATTTGCATATATGTTATTAAGAGCATAAAAGTATATATTGTACTTTCATTTATTCCTTCATTGGCACTCTGGGTAATTTATAGAACGAGAGCAAACATTAGCAGTGGCTTTATCAGATCAGTTCTAGGCCCCGTATTTTATACGTTGGGTATCTTTATTGCCGTATTTGTATTGATTAAATTCTCCAGAGATGCTGAACGATATGCGGTAGAAGCCTTAGTGCGCACGGCAAAAGACACTCAAAATTGGTTATTGTATTCGTCGCAAATTCAGGGAGGATCAGGCTATTCCTTAGGCAATCTAGAATATACGCCATTAGGATTGTTAAAAGCAGCTCCCAAAGCCATTAATGTAACCTTATTCAGGCCTTATTTGTGGGAAGCACGCAAACCTATTCTCATTCCTGCTGCTATTGAGGGATTCATTTCTTTGTTTCTTACCCTAATGCTATTATACAAAACCGGCTTCGTGCGCTTTATAAAAATGGTACTTGCCAATCCTGAAGTTCAGTTTTTTATGGTGTTTTCTTTGGTCTTTGCTTTTAGTGTCGGTTTTACCAGCTTTAATTTTGGTTCATTAGTCCGCTATAAAATCCCAATGATGCCCTTTTACTTTATGGCACTCTTTATACTGGCAGATACGGAAAAAAAAGAAAGCAAATTAGTTCAGCCGCTTAAGCCAAAAATGAAAAAAAATAAAAATACTATGCAGCTTTCACCGACTTAAAATGCCAGAATCCGGCTAAAGACATTCCTGAAACTATATGCCATATACCCCACCAAGCTGCCAGCAAAGCAATGCCACCACTATTGGGAAAGAACGTGACAGTCAGTAATAATCCCAAACCGGAATTATGTATGCCTGTTTCTATCGATATACTTCGGCAATGTGTTTCGGGTAATCGAAATAGTTTTGAAAAAACATATCCCGTAAAGAAGGCAAGGATATTCTGAAAAAATACTAACCAAAATATTCCGGGCAAATACTGGATAAATATTTTTCGGTTGCTGATAAATGCACCTGCCAGTAAACCAATAAAGATGAGCAGGGCAGCAGACTTTATAACCTTTGACCAGCGTGAAATAAAATTCGGTATTCGCATACGCAAATACATACCTAAACACAACGGCAGAATTAAAATAAAAAAGATAGACTGTAATAAATAACCGAAAGATACTTCTATAGATTGTAAGATAGGCTGAGCCGGAGTATACAGGGATGCGTAGAGATAAAAATTAAACGGAGTAGTAAGGCTGGCTAACAAGGTAGAAATTGTAGTGATAGAAATAGATAATGGCACAAATCCTTTTGACAAAGAAGAGATATAGGTAGACATATTCCCGCAAGGACAAGCAGCTACTAAAAACGCACCTAGTGCAATAGACGGATGCGGTTTGAAAAAATAAACAAACACGAATGTTATGGCGGGCAGCAAAAAGACTTGTGAAATTAAGCCAATAATCACAGACTTTGGGAACTGAACCAATACCTTAAAATCTTCTTTGGTAATATCTATCGCCAAAGAAAACAAGATAAAAGCCAGACAAATTTTGAGGAAGATAAACCCATCAATACTGACCTGAATCCTGACGCTATCTAATGTATCAGCAAGTATCATCAGGATGTCCAGCTTACCATGATATTGCGCGGACCATAATAGGGCAAGCGACCGTGTGAAGTAGAAAAATTATCTATACAAATTACATCGCCCTTTTTCCAGGCTTGGGCCGACTGGTTATTCCAGATGACATCAATAATGTGATCTACATAAGCATCAGGTATGGCAGAGTCATCGCCAAAGGTTACGTGCATACTCTGCTCATTCGGGTTTTTAGTCATTTTTTTATACCAAGTCATTACCTCCAGCATACGAGCCAGTTTAAATGTTTCCCATCGTTTTTGTCTTTGATGAATTTTCCGGTACTCCGCAACCGGAGCATGAACATGAAAAACTTGCGTGTGGTTAAACCATGCTTTTTCTCCGGTGATGGGATGCACTTTCACCGCCTCATTTTTATTGGTCATACGCAAACCATCATTTTTTAACCATTCAAATTCGATGGCATTTGCCCTGCATTTTTCTTCTATTATTTTTTTATCTGTTGTCAAAAACATTTCATTCCATTTTTTCAGCTGAAATGCACTTTTATGGTTATCATTCGGTGATGAATAATTTCGAATATGTTTTACACCCTTGCTTTCAAATTCAGCTAATATTTGCTTGTCCATCTGCTGATAGACTTTTCTGAAATCACAAACCGGAGTTTCTCCCCCATATACCGGTTCTACATGACAATAAAAAAATAAACGCCGGGGCGCACTTGGCAAAAAGCTCATCTCGCAGTGTTGCATAATGGGATAATGTCCGGGCAATTCGCTGGCAGAAAAAGTATATTCCGTTTTTTTATCCCGGGGCGATGTGCCTAAATAATCGTTCTTCAAATCATTATCTATACTTCTGGCTACAGCCTCAAAATCCTGTGGCGTTTCTATGTCAAAACCTCGAAATAAAAGTGCACCGTGCTGCAAAAGTTGTTGCTCCGTAGTTGCATGATTCGCTCTTATCCATTCCGTGAGATAGTGAACAGAATTATCCTTGCTGTCCGGGCTGAATACCAAAGGCGTTTTATTTGATTCATCAAAATATTGAGTCTTCATAGGCAAAATTGACTGTACAATTTACAAAAATTATATTCAGGATTAAAAGGTAATACTAATACTTTGTGATACGATTAAAAAATTCGCATGCTATTTAATCTAAATGGCAGTAAATGAAAAATGACGTTGTCTGTCTTAATTTCACACAAAAAATAAATCATGCCATACATATTGTGTAAAATTATAATACATCCATGACAAGAAATTTTAACATTTATCAGCCTAAATAAATGTTAATTTTGCTGTCTGTTTACATTCTTAACAAAAATAATAAAATCAAAAAAATGAGCGTAAATCTTATTAACTTAATGAAAGACTATCTCACCCCCGAAGTAATTTCGAAAGCGAGTTCTTTTATTGGCGAGAATGACCAAAACACAGCTAAAGCAGCTGATGTTATTATTCCTTCCGTATTAGGTGGGTTATTAAACAAGGCAAAAGATGAAAATGGTCTGGCTGCTGTTGCCAATTTACTGTCTTCAGGTGGTTTCGATGGCAATATCCTGAACAATGTTTTGGGCTTGTTTAATGGTGGCGAAAACACAGACAATGTAATGCGCAGTGGGGCTTCTGCCGTAACTTCTATCTTTGGTGATGGTGCAATGTCAGGTTTGTTGAATTTAATTTCATCAAACAGCGGAATACAAGCCAGCAGTTCTAATAAATTATTGAATTTAGTAACTCCTGTTTTAATGGGCTTAATCGGCAAACAAACTGCCGGCGGTGGCTTGAAGGCTTTGGGTAGCTTATTGGGTGGACAAAAAGATTTTATTGCAGCAGCGGCACCGGCAGGATTAGCCAGTGTGTTAGGTTTGGGCAGTTTATCCGGTTTAGGTGGAAATTTAGTTAATTGGGCTTCAGATGCAGTAAGTTCTGCAACAAGCACAGTTACAAATACTGCAAGCACAGCGGCATCTGCTACAAAAGAAGTGGCTGAAGATACAGCACAGGCAGCAGGTGGCTTGATGAAATGGTTATTGCCATTAATATTAATCGCCGCAGCAATTGCAGCCTTATTGTTCCTTACTAAAGGATGTAAAGGTGGTAAGGGTGACGATGTTGCCGGTCCGGGTTCAGATTCTGTAAGCATAGTAGATGTTGCTACTAACGGAATTGAAACGACTATCACAGAAATAAAAGGAAAATTCGATTCCCTTACAGGAAACTTTATTTATGATGAAGGTGCTATTACTGTTATTCAATTGCCAAATAATGCCGGTACATTAAAAGTAGGTGAAAACTCAACAGAAGCCAAATTGGTTGCATTCTTAAATGACCCGAATTCAGTTGTTGATACTGTTAAAGGAAACTGGTTCGATTTTACCAATGTTCGTTTCAAAACAGGAAGCTCTGAAATTACGCCGGAGTCCATGACGCAATTAAAAAATTTAGTGGCCATTTCTAAAGGATTCCCAACTGCTCAATTTAAAGTGGGCGGCTATACAGATAATACAGGTGATGCTGCTAAAAACGTGGCATTATCTCAAAAACGTGCTGATGCAGTAGCTGCTCAGGTAGTAAAATTAGGCGCAGCTAAATCTGCTATTGTTGGTGCTGAAGGCTACGGTCAGGAGCATCCGGTTTGCCCTGCAAATGATACTGAAGAATGTAGAGCACAAAACAGACGTGTATCTGTGCGTGTAAAAGCAAAATAATATTTTTCAACGAAGTTGAAATGTTATCCCGCGATGAATGTCGCGGGATTTTTTATTTTTGTCTGTGAATAAATTTCCCCGACAGACAATTGAAACGGAACGCCTGCTCTTAATGCCCTATCAGCAAAAGTATACAGGAGAATATTTTACCTTAATTCAAAAAAACAAAAACAGACTCAAAGACAGTTTTCCGACTATTTTGCGCTCTACAACCTCCGAACCGGATACCCATCATTTTATACAGCAAAAAATAGTTGACTGGAATAAAAATAAAGCGTATGCCTTTTTACTTTTTTATAAAGAAAACCGGCAACTCATTGGACATCTCAACTTAAAAGCGCTGGACTGGAAAAAACGACAAGCCGAGATTGCCTATTTTATAGATGAAGATTTTGTATGCAGGGGTTTAACAAGTGAAGCCATACTACGTGTTATGCAAATTGTATTCAATCAATTGGAGTTTCAACGCTTGTTTGCAAAAGTAATTCCATCCAACAAAGCATCTGTAAGCGTACTGGAAAAATGCGGACTGAGATATGAAGGAGCATTTTTTAGTGATTTCACTACCTACGACCATCAACAAACAGATACGAATTGTTATGGCATTACACGAGATGTTTTTTTAAGACAAAAAAATAATTTTAATCCTCCTTCAAAAACTCATCGGTAAAATGTTGCTTTTGTTTTTCTTGTGAGAATTTGTCCATATTATAAGCCGCAGAATTTCCTTTAGGAATAGACAAGGATTGCCAAGCTGAATCGCAACACATTTTGCCAATAAACACCATTTGACCTACGTGATAAGCATAATGTGTCAACTGCCGGTTGATAGCTTCTGTTACAGTATGCCCCTGATTCCGGATATAAATAATTTTAGAAAGATCTTCCTCTTTCAACGAATTTAAAGCAGTAAATAAGCATTCCCAACCTTTTGCCCAGCGTTGAAGCAATTCGTTTCTGGTATGCATAAATTCTTCAAATTCCTCATCTCGGTTACGCCAATTTTTTTCTCCGTCAGAAGTTAAGAAATCCGTCCAGCGAGACAACATATTTCCACTCAAATGTTGTATGATATTGGCAATACTATTCGATTCTGAATTTGGTTTCCAAAACAGTTGCTCATCATTGAGTTGAGCCATCGTCTTTTCTCCTAAAGACTGATAATATTGGAATTGCTTAATAGCACTTTGAAGATAATTCTCAGACATTAGTAGTGAAGCTTATATATAGTAACACTGAAAAAATTAGCACTATAAATATAACAAATACATCCTAAAAAATGCAGTACAATAGGAAAGGTTCTAAGAAAAATGAATTAAAACGGCAGGTCGTCATTATACTCTGCCGAAGTAGATGTCATCTCATCTTTAGCTGTATATTCAGGAGCATCATTTTGGAAAGCATGACTTGCATTTGAGCTTTGCTGTTTGCTTGCATTCGTGCTGCTTTGCTGTTCGCCTTTATTTATACGCCACAAACGCACGTCTGTGTACCATTTGCCATTAAACTCTCTGCTTGATAATTCTACTTCGCCCGAAAGCATACTGCCTACTTCCGGATTTAGTTCATCCAGTACATTTCCCCATAAGGTAATACAAACTTGTTTAGGGTATCTGTCGTCCGTTTCGATAATGATATTCTGTTTTCGCCAAACGCCGTTTTTACCTTCTCCTGTTTGCATGGGCAATAGCTGCGTGATTTTACCTTTAATTTCCATGTTGCAAAAATACAAACTGTTTGTTACCTACTATTTTAAAGATATAAACAAGTTGAATGTGCTTAAAGTAATGTTAATATTATTTGGTAAATTTGGTGTGTAGTTTGATATACACCAAGTAAAAACATAGAAAATGGATAGTACACTGATTCAATTTGCATCTAAAGACACACTGGGCTTCTTAAGCAACCATGCCGTTTTGCTGAGTTTGCTGATGGGTATTGGGTTGAGTGCCAGTTGTGGCTTTCGGGTTTTTGTTCCTTTGCTGGTGGCCAGCATTGCAGCAAAGTTGAACATT
>DAOQII010000011.1:0-19181 GCA_035339455.1 Chitinophagales bacterium | reverse complement strand
AACCGAAATAATCATAATTATAATCTCGGGAGTGAATGATAGAAGCATCTAATCTGTCGCGGTTTGCCATGATGATTTCATACACATCATCTGCAATCAGCGGTGCTTTTTTATTTGTTTTCGGGTCGATATAATTATACAGTTCTTCAATAATGCGAGAGAACGTTTTTTTAGTGTTTTTGTGGAGATTAGAAACTGCAATACGTGCAGCTAATACGGCATAATCCGGATGCACTACCGTCATGCTGGCACTGGTACGTGCCGCCAGTTCATCCAATTCGGTTGTGGTAACGCCATCATACAATCCCTGAATTACATTTTGTGCTACTTTATGAGGCACAACAAAGCGGTTACTCAACCCGTAAGACAGTCGGGAAATGCGTGTGGTAATCTTATCAAAGTGGACAGGTTCTTTTCGTCCGTCGCGTTTTATTACGTACATGGTTTATTCTATTTTAATCGTGCTTAGCACGGGTTTTTAAAAATCTTCTACAATACCGAATGTTTGGTCTTCTTTCGCTACACCAACACCTGCTTTCTTGTATTCAGATACGCGTCGCTCGAAGAAATTGGTTTTGCCTTCCAATGAGATGTTTTCCATAAAAGGAAACGGATTGGTAGCATGATATACTTTAGGATAGCCTAATGCAACAATCCAGCTGTCGGCAACAAACTCGATATACTGGCACATCAAATCCGAGTTCATCCCAATTAAGGCAACCGGCAAAGAATCGCGAACAAATACTTTTTCAGCCTCTACGGCATCACATATAATAGCATAAATATCTTCTTTGCTCAATTTGTTTTCAAGCATAGAGTATAATAAACAAGCAAACTGACAATGCAAGCCTTCATCACGACTAATGAGCTCGTTGGAATGCGCCAAACCCGGCATTAAGCCTCGTTCTCTCAACCAAAAAATAGAACAAAAACTGCCACTGAAGAAGATACCTTCTACGGCACAAAATGCCACTAAGCGATGAGCAAACGAAGGAGCGCTTTCTATCCACTTTAATGCCCATTTTGCTTTCAGTTTTACGCAGTCCAAGGTTTCAATGGCATGGAAGAGTTTGTTTTTTTCTGCGGTATCTTTTATATAAGTGTCTATTAATAGCGAATAAGTTTCAGAATGGATGTTTTCCATAGCAATTTGAAAACCGTAAAAACAGCGGGCTTCCGGTATGGTTACGTCTTGCATGAAATTAACAACCAGGTTTTCATTCACGATACCATCGCTGGCAGCAAAGAAAGCCAATACATGTTTGATGAAATGTTGCTCATCTTCTGTTAGTTTTTCCCAATGAATCAAGTCATGGCTCAAGTCAATCTCTTCAGCCACCCAAAAAGCCTGCACATGTTTTTTATACATTTCCCAGATTTGGGCGTATTTTATTGGAAACAAGACAAAACGGTTATCGCTTTCTTGCAAAATTCTTTCGGTAGCAATGCTTTCTTCCATAGCTATGTTTTTTCTTAATTCATTTTCAAAAAAATCAGGATTTTCCCCAAAAAATCACTTCTGACCCTATAAAACTACTCTACTCAAAATGAAATTTTATCAATTATTATCCACAAGCTGTTTATTGGAAGTGTTGATATTTTGGAGAATACTGAATCTGAATAGGTTACCGACTAAAACTAACAAAATCAGTTTTTTTAAACATTATAGAAAACATAAAGTGAATAAAAAAAGAGTGAAAAAAGTTTGTCCAATAAAGGAAAATAACAATATTGGGACAGTCGCTATTTAAAATTACAAATTGTACTAAAAATAATATTATTGTTTTATTTTTGTGATAATAAGACTGAAAAGTTTGATTATCATATGCTTATGTAGTTTTAGACAGATTATTTAGCGGTAAGCAAAAACGAATTTAATACCACTTGCTCATTAATACTTACCGTTTAATCATTGTTAAACATTAACTAAGTCGACTCTTGTATCTTTCACTAAATTATTAATTATGAAATACGACAAAGTAATTTTAACCAACAAAACTGCATTAGACCTGAAATACAAAACAGACAGCAAATTTATTATTGCAGCACTGAATAAATTGGTACAGGCAGATGCAACAAAGAATTTAAAGTCCAAACTGATTCTATTGGATGATAAAACGACTATGAATGCTATAAACGTAAACCGAGTTCGACAATTTAACGATGCAGAGCAGGTGAAAATAGCAATAGATGGAATTTATTCGAAGCTTAGCCCTGATTATATATTATTGGTAGGAGGTACGGAAATAATTCCACACGTGCGTTTGACAAATCCATGCTATGATCCTAATGATGACATTGACAGATTTATCTACAGCGATTTGCCCTATGCATGTAATACTGCTTATTCAACTAGTGCATCAGCGTTCACGTCTCCGGTAAGAGTAGTGGGCAGAATCCCGGATATTACCGGTATTAAAAATCCGGATAACCTTATTAAGCTTATTCAAAATAGCATTAACAATATTCCCCGTAAAAAAACTGTTTACGACTCGATTTTTGGCTTAAGTGCTAAAATATGGGAAAAAAGTACGAATCTGAGTTTATCCAATATAACGGGTAGCCCGACACCAGCAAAAACTTGCCCGCCATTTAATCATACTACTGCTTCACATGGTGATGCAGAACTTGGGAGCATGATGCATTTCATAAACTGCCATGGTGCCGGCAATACACCTGAGTTTTACGGGCAGCGAGATAGAACAGATGGCAGCTTTCCCGTATCATTTATCACAACAGATGTTGTTAATAAAATTACCTATGCTGCAATGGTGGCAGTCGAATGTTGTTATGGCGCTCAACTTTACTATGCAAGTACGGCAAACGAGATTCCTATCTGTAATAATTATTTGCTTCATGGTGCTTTAGCATATGTTGGAAGTACCAATATCGCTTATGGTCCGGCGGTTGGCAATGGTTTGGCAGATTTAATTACCCAATATTTTCTGCGAAAAGCAAAAGAAGGAGCATCAATAGGGAGAGCATTTTTGGAAGCTCGGTTAGACTTTCTGGAAGATGCTCAACCTGACTTAGATGCAGAAGAACTAAAAACCTTGGCTCAGTTTGTACTCTATGGAGACCCAAGTGTTTGTCTTGTTGAAGAACAAGTATCACCGGATTCTGATTCATTTGCACCTAAGACCCAAAAGACAATTGAACAAAACCAACGCAAAAACAGAAGATATAGGCTGATGGAAAAAGGACTTCAACTTGGAATTTCGATAGGAATACCTAAAAAAACAAATAAACCTAAGTCGGCGTCTGCGTCTGCGTTGTTGCGCACAGCAATTAATACCGCATTAAAGGAAAACAACTTTGAGAAAAGCAATGCTAAAGTGTATATAATAAAAAAACCAACCCACAGTGCTGGAAAATCGGCGAGCAGAAAAGTAGAATTTCATACCTATTCCAAAACGAAAAAGGTTGGAAAAGTTATCAATATTGAGAAATTAGTACTGAAAGTTGTAAATTCGGATATTGTCGGAATTAGAAAATATGTCTCGAAATAAAAAAACGATAAAAGGTAAAGTAGAAGTAAAAAAGTTTGGTTCAGGTACCAAGAGTGAACACAATGCTATTTATATCAGAGATAATTTGACAAATGAAGAATATGTTTTGCGCCTGAAAGGCACTAATCCTTTTGAAAATAATGAACTAAAATCATTTATCGGAAAAGAAGTTAAGGCTAAAGGAATACTGGATGATTATTTGTTTTTAGCGGACAAAATAGCTGAAGTCTAAAGTAAGTTCTACTTATTCTTTAATAATTTTTACCGGAGAAACAGAATGATTGCTCGAAAATAAGATATATACTCCACTAGGCAGAGTTTGTATCAGCGTTGCTGAATAATTGTACGTTCTGCCAAGCATATCTCTGATATTCAGTTCGCTTTCAGCGATATTCGTGAATAACTGCAAGTTATTTTTAAAAGGATTGGGATAGACATGGAGATAAGGGGTAGCTGATTCGGTACAATTTGTGGCTATAACACCTGAATAAACATAACTATTGTCGGTGTCTGCTATCTTAAGACGGTAGTAATTAATTCCACCTGAAGTTTCATTCAATTCAGTTTGATAGATTTTATGCAGATTAGACATATAGGCTGCCGGAAAACTGTCAATGGCTGTCCAGTTGGCATTGCCGTCAGATTGCTCCAATACAAACTGTCCGGTATTGGTTTCACTTTCGGTAGTCCAAACTAAGGTTGTCAGCCTGTCCTTGCAAAGCGCATAAAATGAACTCAATTCCACCGGCAAAATAACCGGACTGAACTTGAATTTCTCAATTACAGGCAGGTGGTCTGAAACATAATAAAGCGCATCAGCTACGGCTGGTGTAACGGCGGTGTTGGGCTGTGCTTTTATAGAATCGTTGAAATGATTGCCATCATTCCCAAATGCTTTCAGGCTGCCCGGAATATAATCCATTCCACCCGGGTCTTTGACGGCCTGCGAATGCATAATCAAATCAAAACGATCATCCAGTCCACTGGTAGCCCCGCCAAAAAATACTTCACTTTTTCGTGTTGACTGGGTGTGATAAATAGCATAAGCCGGATTATTCCAAACTCCGGTCATGGTAGTGACGGGGTCATAAAATTCGCCGTCGTAGGTAATGTTGTCGCTCAATAATTTTGTATACCCGGATTCGGAAGAGGTATAAAAATTAAAATCACCGCAAACTACCAAGTTGCTGCCAAATGGAAGAGTATTGGTATATTTTCGTAAGCTGTCTATTTCAAGAGCTTTTCGGGAGTTATCAGTCGCAGTATTTCCAGCTTTGAGATGCACCCCAAATACGCTAAACGGAATGCCGGTATTGATATGCACGAATGAAAACCGATTGATATCTCTTAAATCAGTGAGAATAGGCGTATTGGATAAAAATGTGAATTTATCTTTTCTATAGTAAACGACATTTTCATTTTCTGAGGAACTGCTTTGGCAATTTATCCATGTGCCCATGTTATAAAGTGTGTCTACAATTTTCATCACGCTGTCGCGAAATTCATTGGCTGCCACGGCTTCATTTACTTCCTCGCACACTAAAATATCGGGGTGCAAGGCAGAAATGACCGTGCGGAAGCCGGGATTGCGCAATAAGTCCGTGCTGCCGGGGTAATTCAATAAATTGTAGCAAGCAATACTGATGGTATCTTGCGCGTGAATAGTAGCCACCTAAGAAAACAGTAAGAACAGGGTTACCGTGTAAAATCTCCTCAAATTAGTTGTTGTTTAGCCACACAAAGATACGGTAAGCAACATTAACGAGTAAGTTGACCTTGAATTTTAACAAATTAGGGGAGAAAATATTTTAGACAGAGAATTTAAGAATTATTCGGGATTTAAAAATAAAATTGTATTTTTGCGGTTCGATTGTAAACGAAAGTTTGCAAGGGTCTTGTAGCTCAGCTGGTTAGAGCACCTGACTCATAATCAGGGGGTCCCTGGTTCGAGCCCAGGCGGGACCACAAGAAAAAATGAGGGTTTTAGCGTATAGCTGAACCCCTTTTTTTATTTACCAAAAAATTGAAATGTTTTGCAAATACGGAGATGCTCTTTCTAAACCCATGTTCCTATTAATTCGTACATTTAGCATTTAATTTGTTATGAAAAAGCTATACCTGTTCGATTCGTTTGCACTTATTTTTCGTGCCTATTTTGCCATGCAGAAAAACCCGTTGATAAACTCTAAAGGCATGAATGTGTCTGCCATATCCGGGTTTCTAAACACGATCTGGGAAATAAAAACCAAATATCAGCCTACGCACTATGCCATCGTCTTTGATGCTCCTGCACAAACCGACCGCCAGGCAGAATATGATTTTTATAAAGCCAACCGTCAGGAAACCCCGGATGATATCGTAACAGCCATTCCCTATATCAAAGAAATTATAAAGGCTATGAATATGCCTGTGGTAGAGCTGGCTGGTTATGAAGCTGACGACCTGATTGGAACGCTGGCAAAGAAAGCAGCCAAAGATGATTTTGAATGTTATATCGTCACCTTTGACAAAGATTTGGGACAGGTGTGCGAAGAAAA
Organism: Chitinophagales bacterium; assembly: GCA_035339455.1. GTDB lineage: Bacteria > Bacteroidota > Bacteroidia > Chitinophagales > JADIYW01 > JADJSS01. The sequence goes on along the minus strand of DAOQII010000011.1, from coordinate 13,135 downwards.
AATCTTTATTCATCGTCCGCCATTTATGGGGAGACCTGCCGAAGTACTCACGGTAGATATATTAAAAGAAAAATGGGGTATCGAACGTCCTGAACAGATTATTGATATACTAGGATTATGGGGCGATGCCGTGGATAATATTCCAGGTGTAAAAGGAATCGGCGAAAAAGGAGCAAAAGAGCTGATAAAAGAATTTGGCTCTATAGATAATATCTATGAAAACCTCGACAAGGTAAAAGGCAAAATGAAAGATAAGCTTCTGGAACATAAGGAAATGGCATTTATCTCTAAACAATTAGCCACTATTATTATTGATGCACCGATAGATTGGGATGCTGAAGAGTACAAACTAAAACCTTTTAATAAAGAAAAACTGTCGGAGATCTTTGCAGATCTCGAATTCAGAACGCTGGGTAAGCGTATACTTGGCGATGAATACTCCCTCAATGAAATTAAAGCGCAAACGCAACAAAAACAAGCAGCTTTCGCACAAACCAGCCTGTTTGGCGAGCCCGATGAAAAAGCTGACGATGATGCGATAACTGAGCAAGCTAAAAACATCCACAATACACCACACGATTATTTTGTTGCCGATACGACTGATAAAATCAATAATCTGATTAGCTTATTGTCTAAACAGGAAAAATTTTGTTTTGATACCGAAACTACTTCTGTGGATGCCAACAATTGCGAGTTAGTCGGGATGTCATTTTCTATTGAACCGCATAAGGCCTACTATGTGCCGATTGCCGAAAATCAGCAAACGGCTCAGGAAACAGTCAACTTATTCAAGCCATTGTTTGAGAATGGGCAAATTACTAAAATAGGACAAAATATTAAATTTGATGCGTTAGTATTAAAGTGGTATGGTGTTAATTTGCAAGGTACACTTTACGATACGATGCTGGCGCACTATCTCATGGATGCTGACAGCCGGCATAATATGGATATTCTGAGTGAAAACTATCTGGGTTATACTCCGGTGTCTATTACCGAACTGATTGGTAAAAAAGGAGCTAAGCAAGGCAGTATGCGTGATGTTCCTTTGGAGAAAATTACGGAATATGCAGGAGAAGATGCCGATATTACTTTTCAGCTTTATAAGAGATTTAGAAAAGATACCGACCAAACCCATTTAAGTCGTTTGTTTTATGAGGTAGAAACACCTTTGATTCCGGTATTGACTGATATGGAATACGAAGGCATAAATGTAGATGTCAGCTTTCTGAAACAGTATTCAGATGAAATTAAATTGGAAATTGTGCAGCTAAAAGATGATATCTATGCTTTGACTAAAGCACAATTCAATATTGACTCACCCAAACAACTGGGAGAAATTTTATTTGACGGATTAAAAATAAAATATCCGGGTAAAAAAACGAAAACCGGGCAATATTCTACAGATGAAGAAACGCTGCTGAAGATTGCCGAACAGCATGCCGTTGTCGATAAGTTATTGGACTATCGCGAGCTGACTAAACTCAAATCCACTTATGTAGATGCCATACCGCAACTGATCAATCCTAAAACACATCGCCTGCACACTACCTATAATCAGGCAATTGCAGCAACAGGCCGGTTGAGTTCCATCAACCCGAACTTGCAGAATATCCCGGTGCGCACGGAACGCGGGCGGAAAATCAGGCAAGCATTTATACCCAAAAATGAAGACTACACGATACTCTCTGCCGATTATTCCCAAATAGAACTGAGAATTATCGCATCTGTTTCCGGGGATGAAAACATGATTTCGGCTTTCAAAAAACAGCTGGATATACATACCGCTACTGCAGCAAATGTATTTGGTGTGGCACTCGATGAGGTAACGCCTGAGATGCGCAGACAGGCAAAAATGGTAAATTTTGGTATCATTTACGGCATTTCTGCGTTTGGTTTGGCACAGCGTTTGGGTATTCCTAAAACACAAGCAGGAGAATTGATAGAAAATTACTTTGCCACCTATCCCAACATTAAAGCCTACATGGACAATACCATAAAATTTGCCAGAGAGCATGGTTTTGTTGAAACTTTATTGGGCAGAAGGCGCTATATCCGGGATATCAATGCCGGAAACTTTACCGTAAGAGGATTTGCAGAACGAAATGCAATTAATGCACCCATTCAAGGTTCGGCTGCTGATATGATAAAAATTGCCATGATAAACATACACAAGCAACTTGCAGGACATAAAATGCAATCTAAGTTACTGTTGCAGGTGCACGACGAATTGCTGTTTGATGTGTATAAACCTGAAAAGGAAGAATTACAAAAAATGGTAGAAAGAGAAATGCAAAATGCATTACCTTTGTTAGTTCCCGTAGAAGTATCTTCGGGATTTGGAAACAACTGGCTGGAAGCACACTAACCCTAAAAATAAGCGTATGAAGAAAACATTGTTTTTGATTTTGTTGATTATCCCGTTTTTGGGCATGTCCAAAAAAAAATGGGATGCCGTTTATATCAATAAACTGATAGCGACGGGAGAAATTGATAAAGTAATAGATTTTTACAAAGCACGGTATTTCGGCGATAGCCGCGACCCGCAAGATGCGTTTCGCATTGCCGATTTGTATGTAAAAAAGAAAGATTATAAATCGGCTCTGGAATGGTATGAAAAAGAAAAGCAACTCCTGAAATCAAACAAAACCAATTTTCTCAATTATGCCAACACCTACAGGCTGAACGGAAATTATAAAGAAGCATTGGATGCCTATACCATGTACGCCGCAGAAACGGGTGATGCATCCAAAGTAATGGATTATGCTTATTTATGTGATAAGCTGATAAGGGCTTCTGCCATGCAAAACTTATACAGAGTAGAAAACTACCCTTACAATACATCTGCTGACGAAACCAATGTAACTACCTTGCGCAATAATCTTATTTACACGCAGGAATCAGGTGACGGGAAAGATAAATCTTATCAGCTTAAGCAAGCCATTAGGGAGTACGATTATTTTCTGGAGCCGGTAGCTGTTATTACTAAAGAAATTCCATATAAAAACATCGATAAAGTAAGCTATACCAAAGACGGGAATACGGTCGCATTTTCCGTTTCAGACCGAAATGAAAAAAATAAATTAAACCCGGTTGTACAGCAAATTTATGTGGCTGAAAATCTGGGTGGTAATTTCCTGAATATAAAACCATTTCCTTTTAATGTGCCGGGATATAATCTCACAGACCCTGCATTCAACAGCGATGGTACCGTACTCTATTTTTCTTCAAACCAGACAGGTGGCTATGGCGGATATGATATCTGGAAATCTGTATTGCAAAATGGCAACTGGACAAAGCCTGTGAATTTAGGCAAATTGATTAACTCTAAATTCAACGAAAATGCACCCTACCTCATTCAGGATAAACAGGAAAATAAGCTTTACTTTTCATCCGACCGTGAAAATGGTTTTGGCGGTTGGGATATTTATACGGCTAAAATGATAGATGATGTTTGGCAGGATGTACAATTATTGCCTTATCCAATAAATACCAATAAAGATGAAAACAGCATGGTATATGCCACAGATACCAAAACGGGATATGTATCTTCTACACGTGATGGCGGCAAAGGCGGAAATGATATTTATCGCATATTGCCTTTTCATCTGAAAATGAATGTCCACCTTACAGACGAAAACGGAAATAAATTAGATTATGCACTGGTGCAATTATCAGACGGGAATACCAAATTAGATGAAGGAGTGAGCAACGAAGACGGAACAGCTGATTTTGAAGTGGCAAAAGATTTTTCATATGCCATTAAAGCAACTAAAGACGGATATGCACCGGCTACTGCAAAAACGGATACAAAAGGATTTGTAAACGGCGATTCAGTTGAGCTTAATCTGGTATTGAAAAAGTTAGCGGCAAATGCCAACAGTACCTCCACTTTTTCTTCATCGGAGTATGTTACTTTTATTGGAAGAATTATTGACGGTGCTGCCAATAAACCCGCCACACAAGCAAAAATGCGTATGATCAACTTGAACTCAAGCCGTATTCGGGAAGTTGATATTGACGAAAGTGGTGTTTATCAACTAAAATTATTTTTAAACAACAATTATAAAATTATCATTGAAAACGGAAATTATAAAATCAATGACGAACTGACGACCTATGGGCTGGAAGAGGGACAGATTAAAACAAAAGACTATTTGTTAAATGGGAATAAATTCAAGCTGACCAATAATCGCGTGTTTAACGCAACAACAATTCCTGCTGAATTAAGTGCATTGATTAGTAAAGAAAATAAACCGTCAATTCAAAAGGTAACTCCCGCTACAACCGTTACCGGCACGACAAGTAGCCCGGTAAGTCCTGTTCTGTCTACAACTTCGCAAAATGGTAGTTTTTACAAGATAAATCTGGGAAGCTATGCACAAGATAATGTAGCTTTTGACGATTTGGCAGCGTTGGGTTCGATACAGAAAACAAATTCTTATAATCAGTATGTTTACCGACTCGGTGATTTCAGTACACTGGATGATGCAAAACTGGCTTTGGAGTTTGCTCAGAACAAAGGATATTTTGTGGCATTCATTTTGCAGTATGATAATGGAAAAATCACTAATATTATTAAATAATTTAATCTCATGAAAAAATTTTTATTGTCTTGTCTGATTGTGGCAGGAACTTTTGCCCTGAAGGCGCAGTCTAATATTGCCGTAAACGAAATTCGCCAGTATATGAGCAAAGGCGAACAAAATGGCTTTGAAGTAGTATTGAACGGCTCAAAACCCGATGATGTAAAAGATGCCTTATCGAAATGGACGAAAAAAAATAAAGGGAAGTATGTAACGGAAAAGAAAAACCCTGAAATCTTTCTGGATAATGTAACCTTGCCTTTGGTAAGCGCCAATACCGTAGATATTTATGTAACCATCACACCATTGGACAAAGGTTCAAAAATGGATATGTTTGTGGATTTAGGTGGCGCATTTATCTCATCTTCTGCTTATGGTCAGCAATATACTGCCATGGAAGCTGCCATTAAAAAATTCGCGAATGATTTAGCCATTGATGCTACCAAAGACCAGTTGAAATCTGAAGAGAAAGTATTGAAAGACTTGAACGGCGACTTAAAGGATTTAACTAAAAAGAAAGAAGATTATATTAAAGACATCGAAAAAGCAAAGAAAGAAATACAAGAGCGTGAAGCAGATATCCAAAAGAATGATGCAGACCAAGCTGCTAAACAACAACAAATTTCTATTCAGCAACAAATTATCGAAACGATAAAAACAAAGCTGAATTCCATGAAGTTTTAAGTTAGGTAATCAACAAGAAACATTGTTGATATTATATAGAAACAGGAGGGCGGCGCATAGCGCCGCCCTCCTGACTTATTGATAATAGGCATATCTAGTTATAGAACTATCAGTATGAGTTTGATTACTAACAATAGTTTTAATTAAATTATTACGAGAGTCAAATTCATAAGCATAGTAAAGTTTGTTAATTGCACCAGCATGTGCTTCTTCTGAACTACTCATTAAATTCTTATTTAATGGTGTAATATAGAAACCGTTTATAGCTGCAGCAACAAGCTCTAATCCCTGATGTGGTAAGGATATATTAGTAAATAACCAAGTAAAAGGAAATTGATCCATAAAATTTTTCATCATAAAGTTTGTAAATTCATAATGTGTTGTATCTGAGTAGCTATAATAATTTGTACTAAAGAATCCTGTAGTCTCATAGTTGATTTTAGAACTGACACAATTTCCATCTAAATAACTAAAATCATAGCACTGGATATTTCTGTAACTGGGCGATGGGTAATTATATGAATTATTTTGAAATATAATATTTATTGAATCATTTCTTAATACAGGGTCAGGAATATAGTCGGCACCGTTTGGTTGTAAGTTTGCATCTACTCCGCGTATAGAAGTAATTTGCCTTTTATCATTGCAGGTATACAAACAAGTCCCGGAGTTATATCCGCTCATCACCATTGTATACTTTCCAATATCCTTTACAGCTATAATTACTTCAGTATCATGCCTAATTTCTTTTAAATTTCCTGTAATAGTATCGTAAATAAATAAATAAAAGGGGATCGTGTCATTTCCATAATAAGTATAGTGCAATTTGCCCGAAAGCATATTATTTTGGTTAGGCATACTTTCTTTGCAACACCCTATTAATAGAAAAGTAATGGTAAATATAAATATGAATCTCATGTTTAGCTCATTTATGTCCGTTAAACCATTTTAAAATATCTGCGCGTATGGTTGTATAATCAGCTCCATTTGCACTTGTACCACTCGCAAAACCATGATTTGCGTTCGTGTAGGTTTTTAATAAGTGCTTGTTTGATGTAGTATAAGTAGTCGGTACATCTTTATGCCCTGTATAGGTGCTGTTTAATGAATCAATCAATCCTCCGGTACTAATCATTTTATTTTTCATGCCGTCTGTACAATATTTGTACGGGGCTATCCAGTCATCAGTACCGTGCATGATAAAGGTGGGTATAATACGGCTTGTATTTAAAGCATTTACAGGACTATATTGAGTAAATATTGGCACGGGGTTGGTGCGGTTCTTTGCTGCACTTTCGGCTTCTTTATACAAATCGACTACTCTTAATCCGGGTGTAGGATTTGGTGTACTATAAAAGGGTTTGCCAGTAAGAATATTTTTTGCTCCCCAAAAAATCGTATTAATTGTACATGTAAGCGGGCTAATGGAAGAAGTAATTTGATTAGGTGTAGTAATGTCTGTTGCAAAATAGTAAGGGAAATGGGTGGGGTAAGTACCATTTATATCATTGTAAAAATAATCTGTTCCGCATATGTAGGTATAAGGTTTATTATTCAATTTGGCAGCAAACTGGGTTACATTTGTAGGTGCATAGCAAGAAATAACAGATTTTATATACGAGGTATTAGCTTTAGTATATGCCCACATCAATGCCAAATGCCCTCCGGCACTTTCACCTATCAACTGTATGTTGTTGGCATTCAATGGATGCCCATATAAGCAGGTGCCAAAATTGGCTCTCATGTGCAAAATAGCAGCATCTATATCATTCACTTGATCTACCCAACCAATAGTATTCGCATCTATTTCAGCATTATTATCACCGTATTTTACTAAACGGTAGAGAAGAGATACTACAACAAAGTCATTGGGTGATGATAGTAAATCGTTTAGTAAGGTTGCACTAGATGGATCGTCTGAAAATGTAATAACCGGACCGTTAGTAGTGGCAGGATCGGGACCCAGCATCCAAGCTCCACCATGTATAAATATAACAATTGGCGAATTTGCATTAACATTATCGGGTAGGTACACATAATATTTCTGACGGGGGTCAGTGCCATAACTGCCAATATATGCAACAGGCCTGCCAAAGCCATCTCCGGGTATAATACATACGTTCTGACAAGCTGATTTACTGCTAGCTTCTACTAATGTGCCGGTTGGTGTTCCCAAGCAGATATCATTGCAACAATGATAATCCATAGTACCACAAAGATAACTTAAGGATGAGGGAGGATTCATTCCAAAAAATTCATAATCTCTTACCGGGGATTCTAATAAAGACATGGTGGCAAAAGGAATAGTGCCACTTCCAGGCGGAGCAACTCTTAGTGATTGGCTACTATTGCTTGAAGTACTGTCTTCAACCAATTTGTTTAGTTGTTGGGGATTGTCTTTTAATTGCTCTTTTTTACAAGCCATAAACATACCTGTTGATATCAACAAGAATAAAAATACGATTAATTTCTTCATGATGCAAGGGGGTTAAAGGTTAAAAAATATTTTTTTGTCTAAAATTTAAGTTAAAAAATATTAGATACTGTAAAATAAATATACTTTTTTGAAGTTTGAGTTTATTTATTAGTAGAAATATTTTACTTTTACGCTATAATATTCTACCATGCAACATATAGGAGATAAAGTGAAGAAAATACGAGAATTGAAAAATTTCACACAAGACTATGTAGCCAAACAATTGAATATGTCATTGGCAAATTATTCTAAGATAGAGCGTGATGAAATTCAGCTCACGATAGACCGTTTAGAAAAGTTTGCTACTATATTTCAGCTAAAATCGTATTTAGATATACTGACATTTGATGAGAAATTTTTCTTTAATATACACAGTAATCAAAACGGTAATGGGTATATAAATAATTACTATGCGTCAAATGAAGCGATAGCTTCTCGTATAGCACAATTAGAGGAACGTGTCCAAAATCTGGAAAATAAAAAACAGAAATAAATTATTTGAAATAGCCACTTGCCTTTACCATCCACATCAGCTCACTAATCATCATGGCTGTTGCACCCCACAATGTTTTACCGTTGATGTCATAATAAGGTGCGTTGAGTTTAATACCGATAGCACTTTTTATTTGTTTTTCTTCAATTTTAGCAGATAAAAAATAAGCTACCGGAATTTCTAAAATTTGTTTTACCTCTCGTTCATCAATGTTAAAGTCAGGCTTCTTCGCTAAAGTACCAACATAAGGATAAACTAAAAAATTGCTGGCTAAAACATATAGCTCTGTCAATCCGCCAAGCACTTCAATCTGTTCAGGTGATACGCCAATCTCCTCATGGGTTTCTCTCAAGGCTGTTGCCAAATAGGAGGTATCTCCTTTTTCAATCTTACCACCGGGAAAAGCAAGCTGCCCGCTATGCGCACCCTTGTATTCATTGCGTTCAATCAGCAAAAGATGGGGTTGGTCATCAACGGGAAACAGCAATGCCATCACGGCACTTTTTTTTGCATTATACGGTACAGGGGCATCCAGTGCTTTTGAAATTTTGAGATAAGGTTTTAGAAGTTGTTGTGCAGGCTTGCCCGGGAGCTGTTGTGAAAATTGCATTTTTAATGCCGAAACAAACAGATTAAACATCTTGCGAATGTAAGTGGAATAAAATTAATTCAACAATATTTTGAGTTTGTCAAATAAAAATCATACTTTTGGTTTAAATCAAATTCATAATAATTTACGATATGAGAAAAGTCTATATTTTTCTGTTAATCTTGGCAATACTGCCCAGATGTAAAAAAGAAACCTATACTTCATCCGCAAATAAGCCACTCACCACCATCGCATTTGGTTCTTGTTGTGCACAATATCTTGAGGATAAAAGTATCTTCAAAAATATCATTGCACAGCATCCCCAATTGTACATAGCGGGCGGTGATAATGTATATGCAGATTTCTTTGCATTAGCTCCCGGAACTCCCCAGTATATTGAAGGTGCTTATAAGCAACTTTTTGCCAGCGGATACTGGTACGAGTTTTTTAATACAGTACCTGTGTTACCAATCTGGGATGACCATGATACAGGAGAAAATGATGGTACTTCAAATAATCCCGTAAAAGGTTTTGCTAAAGAAATGTTTTTTAAATACTGGAAGATTCCACAAGAAGCTCCTCGTCATAATCGCCCGGATGGAGGAATTTATGACGTGCAATATTATGGTGACGACGATCATAAGGTACAGATTATTTTATTGGATTTGAGATGGAATCATACTCCATACAAAACATCCGGAGCAGGTGCTGCGCTTAGTGGATACGATACTATGCTTAGCCCAGATGCTACGATTCTCGGCGAAACACAATGGCAATGGTTGGAACAAGAACTGTTAAAACCGGCTAAAGTACGCATCATTATGTCCAGCTTACAATTTAATTCATTATACAGTGGTGGTGAAAACTGGGCTATTTTACCCAACGAAAAACAAAAAATGTATGATCTGATTAAGTCTACACAAGCGAATGGAGTGGTATTTTTGAGTGGGGATGTACACTTTGCTGAATTAACCAAAACCCAACCTGCCGGTATGTATCCGATTTATGATGTTACGGCCAGCGGATTAACACATTGTGAGCGCAAAGTAGCCACTACGAATGATGCCATTCGTGTAGGAAATGGTTATGGATATGTAAATTACGGCATTATACGAATTGATTGGGATAAAACACCGGTAGAATTAAAATTAGAGGTTTATGGAAAAACAAATCCGCAAGATCAACCGGTTATATCACATGCTGTTACCTTAGATGAATTAAAATTCTGACGATTTAATAATTCCTTGAATAGAAAAGAGGCATATTGTGTGCCTCTTTTTTTTATTTTTGATAATGGATATTTTTCAACAGACAGAAACTTTATTACAGGAAATTCATGATACTACGATTTCATCGGCTGATGAAGTAGAGAAATTCAGAATACGCTTTTTGGGTACTAAAAATATATTGAAAGACATTTTTTCAGAAATAAAAAATGTTCCTAATGAACGCAAAAAAGAATTTGGCCAATTAGTTAATTCAGTAAAGCAAGCCGCTGAAGAAAAGTTTCAGGCTGCTCAAGAATTATTCATGCAAACAAACAGCATAAATAAGACGGCTATTGATTTGACTTTGCCCGGAGATAATCTGGCATTAGGGGCACGACATCCTATCCAGATTGTAAAAAACAAGATTGTTGAAATCTTCAATCGGCTTGGTTTTGTTGTTGAAGAAGACCGTGAAATTGAAGATGACTGGCATAATTTCACCGCATTAAATATGCCCGAAGACCATCCGGCAAGAGACATGCAGGATACTTTCTTTATTAATCTGAATCCGGATATCGTATTGCGCACGCATACTTCTTCTGTTCAAGTGAGAGTAATGGACAGGCAAAAACCGCCAATACGCATTTTATCTCCCGGGCGAGTGTATCGAAACGAAACGATATCAGCTAGAGCACATTGTTATTTTCATCAGGTTGAGGGCTTGTATATCGATGAAAATGTGTCATTTGCCGATTTATTGCAAACACTGGATTATTTCGTGAAAGAACTTTTCGGGCAAGAAACAAAAATAAAATTACGTCCTTCCTATTTCCCATTCACGGAGCCAAGTGCCGAAGTGGATGTAACTTGTTTTATTTGCGGAGGAAAAGGATGCAATGTCTGTAAATATACAGGATGGGTAGAAATCTTAGGCTGTGGTATGGTAGACCCGAAAGTTCTCGAAAACTGCAATATCGATGCTGAAAAATACTCGGGATTTGCCTTTGGTATGGGAGTTGAACGCATTACCATGCTCAAATATCAGATTAAAGATATACGCTTATTGTCTGAAAATGATATACGTTTTTTAGAGCAGTTCCGTACGGCTTAAGCCTATTCAGTCGTTTCATCGTGCATTAGTCGTTCTATACGTTTATCCGGAATAAACCACATAAGTGCGATTACTAAATAAATGGCTGCGGATACTTATGGATAGCTACGAGATAAAAATATACCCACGAGATAGCCAATCCAGGAAATATTGCCCTTGTAATCCGTACCGATAGCATTTGCTAAAATTGAATCTTGCCCATGTGAATCTACTATAGTTTTTACTAATAGCAAATACGCAGTTCCTGAAAGTAAAAGTACAATTCCCATTAAGGCAACAGGTGTCGACCGGAAATGAGTTTCGCCCATCCATGCCGTAGCAAACGGCAATAATGACAAGAAAAATAATAATGCGCCATTTGCAAGTAATATTTTTCCGTCTACTTTCTTTACAGTTTGAAACATATGGTGGTGATTGTTCCAGTATATCAATACCATCATAAAGCTCAAAACATAACTTAAAAATTTAGGGATTAATGCCGATAAATCTTTCCATTCTGCACCTTCCGGTACTTTTAACTCTAATACCATGATGGTAACGATAATTGCCAATACGCCATCGCTGAATGCTTCTATTCTGCCTTTTCTCATAGATTTCTTTATTTCTTTATTTCTTCTTTCGAAATCTGTTTGCCTTTTTCATATTGGGCAATTTTTATCAAATTTCCCAAAGAATCATAAAACTCAATCTTGCCATCGTAAACGTCCATATCTTCAAAAAGCTCTATCTTATTTCCACTGGATTCTACTCTGCCGTTCATATAATATTCAGAGGCAGGTCCTTCAATTCGGCCTTCTTTAAATGTCAATTTTTGTTTAAGTGTGTTGGCAGGTTTTTCATAGTAAAATGCCCATACACCTTCTTGCAGATTATCCTTATATTTTCCTTGCGACTCGTTGCTGCCGCTTTCATACTGTGAAATATAGTATCCATCCATGCGGTTCATTTTGTAATTTTCTTTTGCCATCAGCTTGCCATTAGGCCAATATAGCCTGCGTTCTCCATTTAATTTACCTTCAACATAATTGGAAATTTCTTGTAGTTTGCCATCGTCATAATAACCTACATATTTACCATCTTTTAACGATGGTTGTTTTTTTAAAACGGAATATTTTTTAACAACTGCCCCCTGATTGTTTTTTTCTTCTACTTCTTTTGTACGGCTACAAGCCATTACAAGTGCAAGTACTAACAACAGCACATTTAATTGAACGATAATTCTTTTCATTTTGATTTATGTTTATTTTTGATTCAAATTTCTAAAAAATATGACAACTTTACAAGAACAGATAGAACTTGCCTGGAACGACCGGACTTTATTGGATAAAAATGAAACAAGAGATGCTATCAACAAGGTAATAACGCTCTTAGACAAGGGCGAATTACGCACGGCAGAACCAACTGCAGAAGGATGGAAAGTGAACGACTGGGTGAAGAAAGCAGTAATACTCTACTTCCCTATACAAAAAATGGAAACAATAGAAGTAGGTCCTTTTGAATTTCACGACAAGATACCATTGAAAAAAAATTACGCTGAATTGGGTGTACGTGTAGTACCTCATGCCATTGCCCGCAAAGGTGCTTTTATACAGAAAGGCGTGATTATGATGCCGTCTTATGTCAATATCGGGGCGTATGTAGATAGTGGCACGATGGTAGATACCTGGGCTACCGTGGGCAGTTGTGCGCAAATAGGCAAAAATGTACATTTAAGCGGAGGCGTAGGCATCGGTGGAGTATTAGAACCTGTACAGGCAGCACCTGTTATTATCGAAGATGATTGTTTTATAGGGTCAAGATGTATCGTGGTAGAAGGCGTGCGTGTAGAAAAAGAAGCCGTACTAGGTGCTAATGTTGTCTTGACTAAATCAACTAAAATTATAGATGTAAGTGGTGAAAAGCCTGTAGAATACAGGGGTTTTGTTCCATCTCGAAGTGTGGTGATACCGGGCACTATCCCAAAAGAATTTCCTGCCGGAACGTATCAAGTA
>DAOQII010000010.1:0-19557 GCA_035339455.1 Chitinophagales bacterium | reverse complement strand
GTTGATGCGTTGTGGCAGTGATGTAAACAGCCGTGTGCAACCATTGCAGCAATCCATAAGGCAGTCCAATCAGATTGTGGAGGATAATGTAAATGGCAGGCTGTCCGGCAGTCCTGACTTGATTGAATCGTCCAACTTTTATTACAATAGTGATGGTACTTTGCAGAAAATTATTGTACTGAATGACACCGGAAATTCAGGCGTGGTGTTGAAAAAAGTTGAATTTGAATATCACAGTGATTATGTATATGCCCGAACCTATCGTTTAGGTGCAGGCGAATTAAACGTGTCATTTTTCTTCAACAACAAAAAGCAAATTACGAAATTGGTGGATGATGCCGGAAATGGATTGCGGTTTACCTATACCAATGACTTGCTGACTTCATTCAGAGATTCTTCAGGAGTAGCCATATTGGATTATATTAATTTTGAGTATGACGGCAACAATAATTTGCTGAAATACGAGTTAAGTATAAACGGAAGCCCTCCGGTTGGCAGAGCAGAATTGACATACGGTTCAGATACAATCATCCCGGATTTAGATACGAGATTCTTTAACAAAGGTGTTAATTTCATTTACCTCGGCGGGTTGAATGTAATAAGGAAGTGTGGATTAAATTATGGCATTGACAACAGAAATGTTTTGTTAAAACGTGTGGAGACCAATCTGATGACCAATACGACAATAGATACTTATGATTTTGGCTATATCTACGATGACCAGAACCGGATTGTGAAAAGAAACATTAGAAGAAGCGGTGAGGATACCTTGTTTTACCGCTACAAATATTAAATTTTCTTCTTTTGTAGTTTAGTTAGTTTGTCCCGCTTTTCCGGCGGGACTTTTATTTTTCATGCACTTACTCAGCACTTTTAATCTCGTTCATGCAATTTTCAGTATCATTTTATATCTTGTAGCTTGTTTAAATCTGTAATTTTATATGAAAAAGTTTTTTAAAGGTCTTTTGCTGACTTTCTTAGTTATTATTGTTGCGGCATTCATTATCCCGTTTTTCTTTAAAGATAAACTAATCGGAATTGTAACGCAGCAAGCTGAAAATTATATTGATGCCAAGCCTCACGTAGGAAAAGTTGATTTATCAATCCTGAAAAATATACAAAACTTCCCCAATATCGCTTTGACACTAACGGATGTAGATATTATAAATAAAGCACCTTTTGAAGGAGATACATTGTTGCATCTTGGTGATGCCAAAATATCACTGGATTTGATGAGTGTAATTAAAGGAAGTAATTACAAAATTGAGGCAATTACCCTGAAAGATGTAATACTGAATGCTATTGTAAATAAAGATTCAATGACCAACTGGAATATCATCAAATCTTCATCTGAAACCGACACATCAAAATCATCACCTTTTTCATTGGCACTCAAGAAAATCACATTAGATAATATCAATTTGAGTTATAACGATTTTACAACCGGCAATAAATTAAACATCCAAAATTTAAACCATGACGGCAAAGGAGATTTCACCAAAGAGATACTCGACTACACCTCTACAACTGAAATAGCCAAAGCCTATTTTGCCCAAGGTTTGATAACATATTTGAAAGAAGCTAAAATAAAATTGGACAGCAAATTAAATATTGACCAACCTGCAAAAAAATACAGTTTCAAAGACAATAAACTATCACTCAATGATCTTGGGTTGCTTTTTACAGGATTTGTGCAGCAACAAGCCAACAGCGCAACCAATATGGACATTGAATTTAAAGCAGATAAAACAGATTTTAAATCAATTTTGTCACTCATTCCTGCCATTTATGCCAAAGACTTCAACAAAATAAAAACAAGCGGAAAATTACAACTTGATGGAATTGCCAAAGGCATTATGCAAGGCAAGAGCTATCCACAGTTCGCACTTAATCTCAATGTAAAAGACGGCTTTTTTCAGTATCCCGATTTGCCTACTGCTGTTAAGGATATTGCCATTGATGCCCATGTTAAGAATCCGGGGGGTACTCTGGATAATACAGTAGTCAACATCCCTGACTTTCATATTAATATTGCCAATGAACCGATAGACGGTTCGCTGAATATTGCTACGCCTATTTCAAATCCTGATATAGACTTGGCGGCAAAAGGCAAATTGAATTTAGCAGATGTTCAAAAATTTTATCCTTCAGATGATATAAAAACACTGAAGGGAAATGCCAATTTAGATTTAAAAGTGCGAGCCCGTCAATCAGATATCGTAGCTAAAAACTATCAAAATATCTTGGCATCCGGCAATATCGCTGCTACCGGTATTGAATACCGATCTAAAGACGTACCTAAGCCCATTTCGGTGAGCAACTTGTTATTGAATTTTACACCACAATATGTAGCCGTAGATCAGTGCATAGCTAAAATCGGAAGCAGCGATTTTGATATCAAAGGAAAATTAGACAATGTAATTGGTTATGTATTGATGAAAGGAGCAAAGCTCGGCGGCAATATCAATATCGTTTCTAATAAAATAAATGCCAATGAATTTTTGCCCGATTCATCTTCTGCCAACAAAACCAAATCACAAAAAGCGCAAGAAGTAATGCGTATCCCTGATAATATAGATTTGAACGGAACGGCGAGTGTGAAAGAATTGCTCTATGATAAATTGAATATTAAAGATATGGTGGGAAATATCACACTCAAAGACGAACAATTAAATCTAAATAATTTGAGTGCGAATCTGTTGGGTGGTTCTGCCATTGTAAGTGGCTTTTACAATACAAAAACAGACATTCCCACAGCAAAAATCAACTATCACATCACATCATTTGATATTCAGCAATTGTATAAATACTCGGGGGTAGCCAAAAATATAACTCCTATTATGCAATATATTTCCGGTACGTTTAGTTCTAATATGGATATCAATACCACCTTAAATCCGGACTTATCTCCCGACTTGAAAACGATAAACGGTACGGCAGGCGTCAACATTCCGTTAGCAATAGCACAAAATGTTCCGGTATTGAATAAGATAAAAGAAATGACGCAATTACAACAATTAGACAAACTGCAGTTTCAGAATGTAAATATCAAAACTACTTTTGTGAACGGAAGAATGATGGTTGATCCTTTTACCATGAAGGCAAACAATTTGTCTATGACGGTTGGTGGTTCACAAGGCATGGATCAAACAGTAGATTATGCTGTAGCCATTGATGTGCCGTGGAAAGAATTAGGCAAAGCCAGCTCTTTTGCGACCGGCTTGCTGGCAAAAAATCCTATACCGCAATTGAACGGCATGGTGCCGGAAATTATTCGTCTGAATTTAAAAGTAGGGGGTACACTCAAGGATCCTAAAATTACGATGGGAAAACCGGATGGGAAAGTTGGCGGAGGCACCATGAAAGATGTGGTAAAAGAGCAAGTGCAGCAACAAGTGCAACAGATAAAAGAAGAAGTAAAAACACAAGCCAAGCAGACTTTGGATACATTAAAACAAACGGCTAAAGAACAAGCTAAAAACAAGCTCAATGAGATATTAACTGGACAAAAAGATACAAGTACTAACAGTAATCCGGCTCAAAATTTAAAAGAGAATGTGAAGGAAAATGTAATAGATAAAGTAAAAAATAAATTCCCATGGCCAAGATGATGCGGTTTAATTTCATACATTTGCTCACACTCAAATTTTAGATTTTTCATTATGCAAACTTCAGAACTTCAGAATATAGCCACACAAGTACGCCGAGATATTGTCCGTATGGTACATCAATGCAAAAGCGGTCACCCGGGTGGCTCGTTAGGCTGTGCCGATTTTCTTACTGCCCTTTATTTCGAGATAATGGATATTAAAATTCCATTTAGTATGGATGGAAAAAATGAGGATTTGTTTTTCCTGTCAAACGGACATATTTCGCCTTTGTTTTACAGCTTATTGGCAAGGAGAGGATATTTTGATGTGAAAGAATTAGGGACTTTCCGCCATCTCAACTCACGGTTGCAAGGCCATCCTACCACGCATGAAGGCTTGCCGGGTATACGTATTGCCAGTGGTTCGTTAGGGCAAGGAATATCAGTAGCAATAGGAGCAGCCTTGAGCAAAAAAATCAACAACGACGATAAGCTTGTTTTTTGTTTAACAGGTGACGGAGAGTTGCAAGAAGGGCAAATTTGGGAAGCATTGATGTTTGCTGCGGCTAAGAAAGTTGATAATCTTATTGTAACCGTTGACTGGAATGATGCACAAATAGATGGCAGCACGCAACAAGTATTGGATTTAGGTGATTTACATACTAAGTTTCAGTCTTTCGGGTGGGAGACATTTGATATGAAAGGTAATGATATGGAAGATGTTGTTCGAGTGTTGAAACAAGCTAAAGCTGCATCTAAAAATGGCAAACCTGTTGCTATTTTAATGCGCACACAAATGGGCTACGGAGTAGATTTTATGATGGGCACCCACAAGTGGCATGGCAGTGCACCCAACGACGAACAAAAAGACAAAGCCCTTGCCCAATTGAAAGAAACACTGGGCGATTATTGAGAAAGTAGTATATTTACATATGGCTGCCCATTACAATTCTAGGGAGTTTTTAATTGCTTTGTGTATTGTTTTCCTGCAAAAATCGTTTCTGAAAAAGCAGAATTAATATCACTCCTACGGTAATACAAGCATCTGATACATTAAAGATAAATGGGAAAAACTCTATCCATTGCCCGCCTACACCGGGTATCCAAGATGGCCATTTAATTACACCGGGTTGCAGAATTGGGAAATAAAGCATATCTACTACTTTGCCATGAAGCCAGCCGGCATAACCTTGTTGCGGAAATAGTGTTGCAATTCTGCCATTGCTGTCCGTAAATATTTTGCCATAAAAAATACTGTCAATGATATTTCCGACCGCACCGGCTAAAATGAGCGCCAGAGCAAAGACAAAACCTTTGCTTGAATTTTTCTCTTTAACAATCTTTGCCAGATAATAGGTAATAAAAAAAACGGCTACAATGCGAAACATCGTGAGTAAGAATTTGCCCAAACCTGCTCCGAAACTCATACCGAACGCCATACCTTCGTTTTCTACAAATTGAATGCGCGCCCAGTCACCGATATAAGGAATACTCTCGCCGAGTGTCATACTTAATTTTACCCAAATCTTCGAAGCCTGGTCTATCAATAATGACAATACAACTGTGAGAATAGCAATGTTTTTTTTGGTCATTTTTTAATGATTCGTAACTTGTAAATTGTAATCCAATCCTGAAATTTGATAATCACATACCGCTCTTAAAAACGATCTGCTTGTTACTAAGCGCTGAGATTACTTTTGTAATTTTTTACCTTCCACACTCAACGTGGCATGAGGCACCACCATAAGTCTTTCTTTAGGTATCAGTTTTCCGGTTTCGCGACAAATACCATATGTTTTATTTTCTATACGCACCAAGGCGCTTTCCAAATGTGATATTAATTTCATTTGACGAGAAACAATTTGGTTCATATTTTCGCGTTCTGAAGTCATGGAGCCATCATCAATAGAAGCAAATTGCGTGTCGCTTTCTGAACTGCTTCTGATTTGTTCGTTATAATAATCAATTTCTTCTTTTGCTTTTGCAATTTTCTTTTGGATAATTGCTCTGAATAAGTTCAAATCTGCATCGCTGTATCTCACCATTGATACTTCAAATGGTTTTGGCTCCGTATGTAAATGATGAGGAATATGCTGATGATGTGAGTGTACAATTTGTGTAACTTTTTCTTTTCTTACCTGTTTTTCTGCTTTAACAATCACTGCCTTTTTTGCAACACTTTTTGTTTTTTCAACTTTTGCTGCTACCGCTTTTTTTACCGGCTTTAACGGAGCTGTTTTCTTTACTTCAGCTGCCTTTTTTACCGATTTGGCTGCAACCTTAGCAACTGGTTTAGCAACAGTTTTAGCTGCAGGTGCTTTTTTTGCAGGTGTTGACTTTGCAATCGGTTTAGTTACTTTTTTTGTAACCGGTTTGCTTTTAGTTGCTTTGACCGCCACTTTTTTTACTTCAGTTTTCGCTGTCGCCTTTTTGGCTGTCGGCTTTGCAACGGCTTTAGTTGCCGCCTTTTTAGTTGCAACTTTAACCCCTGTCTTTTTTGCAATCGGCTTTGCAATTGTTTTAGTTTTTGCTTTCTCCACTGTTTTAGCCACAGGCTTACCCGATTTTGCAGCAGTTTTAGCCGGCTTAGCAACAGTTTTGGCTACTGGTTTAGTAGCTTTTTTTGCGGCTGGTTTAACTACCGGTTTAGCAGCAGCTTTTTTAGCAGCTGGTTTAGCATTCGTTTTTTGGGGGACGGTTTTTGTTTTTTTTATCACTTTACCCATCTTCTACAATTTTAGAATGAATAATTTTAATAGTTCTCCGTTAATATCAAAGTCTTTAGCTCTTTCTTCTATATCCGTAAACACAATATCCTGTGCTAAAGTTTCATTGCAAATATATTCTTTATATGATTTTAGTACTTCATTGAGTACCAAATGGTTTTGCACATATAACACGATTTTGTCAGTAACCTGAAAATCGGCTTCTTTTCGTTCATTTTGTATTTTATTGACAATTTCGCGGGCGAAACCTTCATTTTTTAATGATTCTGTTATTGTACTATCCAGAGCAACAGTCATGCCATTATTACTCGCAACCAACCATCCTTGTATATCATCCGATACAATTTCTACTTCCTCAAGCAAAATGGGGAAGTTTTCTATTTCAAATTGGATGGAAACACTGCCATTTTTCTCCAGCTCGGCGATTTGCTGATTGTCGAACTGCTGAATGATTTCAGATACCGCCTTCATCTTTGCTCCCAGCTTCTTGCCTAATAATTTAAAATTCGGTTTTACTTTTTTGGAAACAATGCCTGATGTATCAGATATATAAGCTATTTCTTTCACATTAACTTCAGACAAAATCAATTCTTTAACCCTATCTATCTGTTCTATTTGGTTTTTGTCAATAGCAGGAATAAGTATTTTTTGTAAGGGCTGACGCACTTTAATATTTTCTTTTTTTCGTAGTGACAGCACCATGGAAGATATATTTTGTGCCAGTTCCATACGCTCTTCCAGTTGTTTGTCTATCAAATGTTCATTTACAGTAGGAAATAAGCTCAAGTGCACAGACTCTGATTTGCACGTTAAATTCTGATACATAAAATCAGCATAAAATGGTGCTATCGGCGACATTAATTGAGTTAACTTCAGTAAACACTCGTATAATGTTTGATAGGCAGCAATTTTATCCGTTTCCACATCCGTTTTCCAAAAGCGGCGACGGCTCAATCGCACATACCAGTTGCTTAGATGATCGTTTACAAATTCCTGAATTTCACGTGCTGCTCTTGTGGGCTCATAATCATCCAGATTTTGTTCCGTATTTTTCACAAGAGTATTTAGCAAAGACAATATCCAGCGGTCAATTTCAGGACGGTTTTCCACCGGAATCTGTGCTGTAGCATTTTCAAACCCATCAATATTGGCATACAAAGCAAAGAATGAATAGGTATTTGACAAGGTATTGAATAATTTTCGTCCCGTTTCTTCAATTCCTTCGGTATCAAATTTCAGATTATCCCATGGCTGCGAATTAGCAATCATGTACCAGCGTGTTACATCTGCACC
This sequence comes from Chitinophagales bacterium, assembly GCA_035339455.1. Classification (GTDB taxonomy): domain Bacteria; phylum Bacteroidota; class Bacteroidia; order Chitinophagales; family JADIYW01; genus JADJSS01. The sequence continues at coordinate 11,949 of DAOQII010000010.1, read as the reverse complement.
GTACTTACCAATCGTTTCAAATGGATCAACCGCATTACCCCAGCGTTTGGACATTTTATTACCATTTTTGTCCAGTACCAAGCCGTTTGAAATTACATTTTTATAGGCCACCGAATCGAATAACATAACGGCTATTGCATGCAGGGTATAAAACCATCCTCGGGTTTGGTCAACACCTTCTGCAATATAATCGGCAGGGAAGCCTTTCTTCTCGTCTATAATGTCTTTATTTTCAAATGGATAGTGGAATTGTGCATAGGGCATTGCGCCACTGTCAAACCAGACATCAATTAAGTCTGTTTCGCGATGCATCGGCTTGCCGGATGGCGAAACCAAAATCACATCGTCCACATATGGTTTGTGCAAATCGAGTCCGTTTTTAAATGGATTTTCTTTCAGAAATCCGGCTTCTAAGGATTTGCTGATTTCGCCTTGCAATTGTTCTATTGATCCAATACAGATTTCTTCCGTACCATCTTCTGTTCGCCATATAGGCAACGGAGTTCCCCAATAACGTGAACGGGATAAATTCCAGTCTACCAGATTTTCCAGCCATTGTCCAAAACGTCCCGTTCCCGTACTTTCCGGCTTCCAGTTGATAGTTTTATTTAATTCTATCATCCTGTCTTTCACGGCTGTTACTCTAATAAACCAAGAATCCAGTGGATAGTAGATAATCGGTTTGTCTGTTCGCCAGCAATGAGGATAGCTGTGTTCGTATTTTTCTACTTTAAAAGCCTTGTTTTCCTTTTTCAGTTTTACACAGATATCAATATCTACCGACACATAATTTGGCTCGTTCTTGTAGTCTTTCACGTATCTGCCCGAAAACTCTCCTGTCCCGTCTATAAATTTTCCTTCCTTGTCTACTAAAGTCAAGGAGCCGATGCCGTTTTCTGCGGCCACTTTCATATCATCGGCACCAAAACTAGGAGCGATGTGCACAATGCCTGTACCATCAGAAGTAGTAACAAAATCACCTGAAATTACCCGAAATGCATCCCCGTCAATATGTGCTTTGCTGTTCGACTCAAAGGGAAGCAATTGCTCATATCTGATACCTACTAAATCATTTCCTTTACATTCGCTCAATATCCTGTATGGCAGATTTTTGCCATCGTTTTTATATTCAGAAAATGCTTTGTTTTCATTATCTATTTGAAAATAATTTCCAACTAAATCTTTCGCCAATATAAGTTGTTCCTGAATATTGGTATAAGGATTAAATGTTTCTAGCAATACATAATCAATATTAGGTCCTACACATAGTGCAGTATTCGATGGCAAAGTCCAGGGTGTAGTTGTCCATGCTAAGAAATATAAAGTATCTGCTATATTGTTTTGCTCAATAACAGCTTTGAGCTGTGGACTTTGAACTAAGGACTGTGGGATAAACTTAAACTGAGCCACACAAGTGGTATCTTTTACTTCACGATAGCAGCCCGGCAAGTTGAGTTCATGAGAACTTAAGCCCGTTCCTGCAGCCGGTGAGTAGGGTTGAATTTTCAATCCTTTGTACAGTAGTCCTTTATCGTAAAGTTGTTGCAGCAACCACCACAAACTTTCGATATATGCATTTTCAAATGTGATGTAAGGATGCTCCAAGTCTACCCAATAGCCCATCTTTTGTGTAAGGTCGTCCCACACATTTTTGAACTTCATTACTTCTTCCCTGCATTCCTTATTATATTCAGCAACAGAAATTTTCGTACCTATATCTTTTTTGGTGATATTCAGTTTCTTTTCGACTTGCAATTCCACAGGCAGGCCGTGCGTATCCCAGCCACCTTTTCGGTTTACCTTGTAGCCTTTGAGCGTTTTGTATCGGCAGAAAATATCCTTAAGCGAGCGCGATAAAACATGGTGAATACCGGGCATACCATTGGCACTGGGCGGGCCTTCATAAAATACAAAATCAGGATTACCTTCTCGGGTAGTAATACTATTGTGGAAAGTGTTATCCGTTTGCCAAAAATCGAGTATCTGTTTTTCTATATCTGACTGTGTGATATGCTTAATTTCTTTAAATGCCATCTTACTGCAATTACCTTTCTTAAAAATTTTGCGCAAATATAGTCATTTCAGGGGGTTTAACACAAAAAAGGACATTAATATATTGAAAAAGAATTGAATAGATTGTAGAAATGAAATAAATCATATATTTAATATTTGTTTTTATTTAGTCTTGAATTTAAGTAAAAAGAAGCAAGCCTTATGTAGTATTATTTTCTTAGTTTTGAATCTGGTTAAATAGAAAACGGGCAGTACTTAAACTGCCCGCCATTAACCATTAAAATTTAAAACAATGAAAAGTTTCAGTAAATATATACTTTTTCTAATTACACTGCCATTATTTTTTTACTTTTTAAGTGAAAAAAATGTTTTGGCTCAAAATGCACCATTAGGAACATGGCGTGCACATGTACCTCTCCAAAGTGCCACATCTGTGTGCAAGAGTAAAGAAAATATATATGCAGCTTGCAGCAATGGCATCGTTAGTGTAAACATGGACAATCATTACATGGAAACTTATACCAAAGTAAATGGGTTAGCTGAAGTATTTACCAATCAGGTGGGCTACGATACATCACTTTCTGTTTTAGTTATTGCTTATGAAAATTCAAATATTGATTTAATTCAAAATGGGAAAATTACCAATATCCCTTATTTGAAAAACACTGTTATTTCTGGCGACAAGAAGATTTATTCCATTTTTTGCAAGGATGGCAGAGCTTATTTGGGTTTGGGTTTTGGAGTTATGATTTTAAATCTCGATAAAAAAGAAATCAGTGAAACCTATACTTTCAGTGATCTTGCAGGCTTTATTAGAGTTAATGCGCTGACTGTATTTAACAACGAAATTTTTTGTGCCACCAATATGGGCATCATTTCTGGTAGAATGGCAGCAAATGTAAATCTGTTGAATTTCAACAACTGGACCAAGCACAGCAATGGCATTCCACAAAACGAAGCTTTTTCAATCACAACATACGGAGGTAATGTTTACAGCGGATTGGATAATTCTCTCTATCGTTTTGACGGCACTACATGGAACAATCTGCTTACGCAAAGCAATTGGCAAACCATACACCTCAACAATAGCAATAATGGCTTACAAGCAGTACAATATAATACTTCAATCGGACAAAGTAAGATTGGAAGATGGAACGGCAGCAGTTTCGATTTCTTGCCGGATGATTTTTATATCGCCCGACCATTGCAAACAGTAAGTGATTACAATAATCATATTTGGTCGGCTGATTCATTCAGAGGCTTAGTTCAGGAAAACAATAATACCTTCAGTGCATTTATTCCCAATGCACCATTTTCCAGAGCATGCCGTGAAATGGACTATATGAATGGCACAATTTACTCTACATCTTCTGCCATTAACAATGGATGGGCGCCCAATGGTTTGCCGGAAGCCCGTTATTTTTCAATTTGTAAAGATTATGACTGGACAACACACTCACAATACACGGACGCTATCTTAAACGATGTCAACCAAATTGCAGTAGTGAAAACATTGCCATCTCAAAACAAAGTTTTTTTTGGCGCAGCCGAATTTAGTCAAGGTGGAATAATAGAATATTCTTTAGATGACAATAGTATTAAGATTGAAAAAAATGCACCCGGAGTACCTGAGTCATTTCGTATTACAGGTGCTGAAGCTGACGAGTATGACAATGTATGGTTTTCCAATGCCTATTCACATGCTCCATTAATTTGTCGTAAAGCAGACGGCAGCTATCGGTATTTTAATTCGGGTTATTTAAGTGGAGAACTGGTAAAAGATGTGGTAGTGGATGACTACAACCAGATTTGGGTGGCTAAAGAAAGTGGCAGCGGTGGTTTAGTTATGTTGAATTATGGAAATGATATTGATGACCAAAGTGATGATCAGTATTTCAATTTTACCACCGGGCAAGGTTATGGCAATTTGCCGGTTACCAATGTAATTTGTTTGGCTAAAGATAAACAAGGGGATATTTGGCTTGGCACTACAAAGGGAATTGCCCGCATTACCTGTGCCGCTTATGTAACCGATAACGCTTGTGAAGCCGAGCAAATTTGTATAAACCGGAACGACGGAAGCGGATTTTGTGATAACTTGTTGGAAGACGAAGTAGTCAATTGCATCAAAGTAGATAATGCCAATCGCAAATGGATAGGCACGGCCAATGGGCTTTTTTTGGTAAGTGCTGACGGATTAGAGACTATTTATAAATTTACGGAAGACAATTCACCTTTATTGTCTAATGTGGTAAGAGGCATCACCATAAATGAAGAAAATGGTGATGTTTTTATTGCTACCAATAAGGGAATTTGTTCATACAGAGGAGATGCTACAACCACTACCGCATCATTTTCAGAGGCATTTGTTTATCCCAATCCGGTTGAACATGACTATTTCGGTCCCATAGCAATTAGAGGTATTCCGGATAATTGTACTGTAAAAATTACAGATTTTTCCGGCAATTTGGTTTATCAGACTACAGCCACGGGTGGGCAGGCTGTTTGGGATGGCAATCTTACAAATGGGAAACGCGCTGCTACGGGCGTATATTTTGCACTATGTTTGGGCTCAGACAAGAAACAAAAAGCTAAACTTAAGTTTGTTTTATTTAACTGATTTATCTTAAGTAAATACTAAAAAACATAGCTTTAAAGTCAGGCTAAAGAGTGTTTATTTTTAGTTATTTTTGAACCATGAGAAAGCTACAGCTTTTAAGCCTGTTTATTTTACTGTTTATATTTAAAAACATAAAAGCCGACCATCTTATGGGAGGTGAAATGACCTATCAGTGCTTGGGTAATAATAATTATGAAATTAATTTAATCATTTATCGAAATTGTAACAGTACGAACACAAACTTAGATCCTGATGCCTACATCACAGTATTTAATGCACAAAGCAATTTTATCTATAAAACCGCAACCATTCCACTTACCAACCAAAGTCATATTCGCATTCCGCCGGCTACACCCTGTTTTACTCCTCCATCGCCGTCTCAGGTATGTATGGATAAGCTGGTTTATAGCGGAACGGTCAACCTGCCTGCAAGTACTACCGGATACAAGTTGGTTTATCAGCGATGTTGTCGTAATCCGGCTATTACTAATCTTTTTAATGCCGGTGATATTGGCAGTACTTACGAAATAATCATTCCACCTTCTACCATTACTACGTGCAATAATACTCCTGTATTCAATTCTACTACTCCTGCCTTTATGTGTGTCAATCAGTATTCCTATCAGGATTTTTCTGCAACAGATGCTGATGGTGATTTATTAGTATATTCACTTTGTGCACCCAAACTCGGTGCTGATTTGAATGATCCAAGACCAACTCAAGCGTCTCGACCTCCTTATGCAGACGTACCATACAATTTACAATTCAGCGAAACAGAGCCTCTGGGTCCCGGTTCTTTAATAAGCATTAATGCTGCAACTGGCTTGTTAAGCATGAAACCTGCTACATCAGGCTATTTTACTGTTGGAATTTGTGTTGCAGAATACCGAAATGGTGTATTACTGAATACCGTCATTCGCGATGTACAATTCAATATTACCAATTGCTCAGTTACTCAATCTATTCCGTCTGTAAACCTAAATGCTTCAAATGCCATTACACAGACAAGCGATACCAGCTATATGAGTTGTAATGGTTTGACGGTTAGTTTTTTGAATAACAGTAATAATGCAACAACCTCCTTCTGGGATTTTGGCGTATCCACTCTTACAAATGATACATCAATCATAAAGACACCCACCTACACATTTCCTGATACCGGCGTTTATCATGTTACACTGATAATTAACAAGGGTCAGACGTGTGGAGATACTGCTACGATTGAAGTCAGAGTATTGAAAGAATTGAGAGGAGATTTTTCTTATCTGAATCCAATTTGTGCGAATGCTACTGAACTTTTACAGGATTTATCTACATCTTTCTACAATGATATCAACGGATGGAAATGGTATTTTGGCGATGGCGATTCCAGTATATTGCAAAATCCAACTCACAGTTATACAGAAGCAGGAAATTACAGTATTAATCTAGTTGCCACCACCCAGCGAGGTTGTAAAGTAACCGCTACAAAAACTTTAACCGTAACTCCTGGTCCTGCGCCCAATTTTATCGTAAAACAAGTCTGCAAAAACAGATTAACTTATTTTACCAATCAATCTACCATACAAAGCGGTACTATAATCAAGTATATCTGGGATTTTGGAAATGGCATAAAAGATTCTGTCAATACCAATCCCTCCACTGTTTATCCATCGGACGGAACATATACCATTACCTTAACTGCCGTATCAGATAATGGTTGTCGCACATCTACAACAAAAACTATTGAGATTCGCGACAATTTTAAAGTGGATTTCACGGCAACCTCCGTATGTGAAAGAAACAGCCCGGTATTTAACAACACCTCTACCGGATACGGCAATTATCTATGGCGTTTTGATGACGGCACTACCAGTACGGCAACAAACCCTACCCATATTTTCACAACTGCCGGAACTTATGCTATTACACTTACAGCCAGTCACGCAATTTGTGCTAGTGACAGTATTACGAAGTCCGTTATTATTAAACCCAATCCTTCATTTACTCTTAATAAAAACATTTCATTCTGTGAACAAACTACTTTCAATCTGACATTACCCGGCACATATGACTCATTGCGCTGGAATACCAATCAAACAGCAAATAGCATTATCATTGACGGCAGCATTAACCCGATAAAAGTAACGGCGTATTTAAATGGATGTATTAAGTCTGATTCTACCAAGGCAATTATCTATCCAAAACCCAATGCAGAATTCCTTACTGATAAATTTTGCGCCAATAAGCCTACTGCTTTCTTAAATACCTCTTATGTGATTGGTGATAATATTGCCCAAAATAACTGGACACTGACCAATGGAATTTCAACAATAACATCAGTACAAAAAGAACCTACCCTTAATCTTAATCAGCTAACTCCCTATCAGGTTCAGCTCATCGTGACTACCACACATGGGTGTAAAGACACTTTCCGCAACACGCTATCGCTATTAGATACATTTTCTGTAGGCATGAAGATTCCTGATGCGGTTTGCATTAAAAACTCGAACAATTTTGCAGACAGTTCCGTTGGCAATAATGCATTTTATTCATGGAATTTCGGAGACGGGCAAATCGCTAATACGGCTTCAGCAACACATACTTATCTCACTCCCGGAATCTACACCTTTACGCACATCGTACGAAACCAAAGTTGTGGTGAGGACAGTATTTCAAAGCAGATTTTAGTGAAAGACCTACCTGTTGTAGACCTTGGCGATGATATCATTATGTGTCCCGGTGCTATTACTGCTGTCTTATTGCCCGGTAATTTTGATAGTGTTATATGGAATAACGGCTCTCATACCAATCCGGCAAATTATGATGGCAACTATCCGGTTATTAGTGTTACAGCTTATCAGTTGGGTTGTTATAATTCAGATTTAGTTGATGTCATCTTAAATTGTGATGTATTTATTCCTACTGCGTTTTCTCCTAATGGTGACGGCATAAACGATTATTTTAATTTCTTATCACATAGCCTGAAAACTTTTACCTTGAAAGTTTACAACCGTTGGGGTGAGCTGGTATTTGAGACTGGGAGCTATACAAACAGTTGGAATGGCACTTATAAGGGCAAGCCCTGCGACTCAGATGATTATGTCTATATTGCTTATGGAATAAAAAATGACAATAAACCTTTTTATATGAAAGGAACTGTCACTTTGCTAAAATAGGATTTATTTAATGCGTCCTATATAAACCAATGTATCATAAGCAAAGACTACCTCACCTTTCTTTTCATGTTTTTCAAATAAGGCAATTATTGCTTTTTCCATTGCATTATATTCGGGGCTGTTCCTATTGGGCATATATGAAGATGAAATAATTCTGCCGATTAAACTTTCCAAGTCAAAAATCTGTTCATTATACAAGATTACTTCTTTAAATTCAGAAGGAGCAAAAAAATCCTGTATCCGTTCACTTGTAATATTGCGATGTGATATCTCGTTGTAATCAAAGGCAAACTGCTGAATCAGCGATTCATAATCTTGCTGGAAGGGGGCATCACGCTTTCTGTCATTCCAAATTAAACATAAATAAGCATCAGGATGAGCGATACGCAAAAATTCTGCTTTAGTCAGTTGCGGATTAAACCAGTGAAAAGCCTGAGCGCATACAATTAAATCTATCGAATGAGGCGGGAGGTTTGTTGCTTCAGAGCTGCCGTGTAAACTGTGAAAATTTGGAAATTCATGCAGCCAGCCTTCTGCTGCTTTCCGCATGGGTTCATTAGGCTCGATGCCATAAACGGTATTCCCATTTTCCAAAAATATACGAGCTGAAATTCCGGTTCCACTTCCAATATCTGCAATATTCATTTTTGGAGTCAACCGAATCTCTTTTTCCAGCAATACCAATAATTCTTTCCGGGGATAGCCAGGGCGGTATTTAATATAATGCTCTACTCTGTCTGAAAAACGGGATTTTGCATCCATAACGGTCATTAAAAAATGTTACGAAATAAGTACCTTTGCAGAAACAATTTTTACATGTATTCCAATATAAAATTAAAAAGAAATATTTACTCCACAGAAGAGCATTTGATGCTCCAAAAAATGTGTCAGCAATTTATCGAAAAAGAAATTACTCCCTACCATGCACAATGGGAAGAAGAAGGCATGGTGAGTCGCGAGGTTTGGACAAAAGCCGGAGAAGCGGGTTTGCTTTGTTTGGATGTTCCTGAAGAATACGGCGGTCCGGGATTGGATTTCTCTTTTTGTGCATTAATCACTGAAGAAATTTCTAAGGCTGGTTATACCGGTCCCGGTTTCTTTTTGCATTCTGATATAGTTGCCCCATATTTGATTGATTTCGGATCGGAGGCTCAAAAAATGCACTGGCTGCCAAAAATGGTAAGCGGAGAAGTAATTACAGCCATCGGCATGACAGAACCCAGCTGTGGCAGTGATTTGCAAGCCTTGAAAACAACGGCAACAGATCAGGGTGATTTTTGGGAAATAAACGGTCAAAAAACCTTTATCACAAATGGCTATATGAGTGAGATGTGTATCATCGCTGCCCGAACAATTGTGAATGGACAAGATAAAGGCATCAGCTTATTTATCGTAGAAGCGGAACGGGAAGGATTTTCCAAAGGAAAGCCGTTTAAGAAAGTGGGCATGAAAGCACAAGATACTTGTGAGTTATTTTTTGATAATGTAAAAATCCCTAAGAAAAATATTTTAGGTGAAATTGGAAAAGGCTTCATTTATATGATGCAAAAATTAGCCAGAGAACGCATGTCGGTTGCATTAATGTCGGTGGGCGGTGCCGAAGGAGCTTTAGAGCAAACTATTGAATATGTTTCTTCCCGTTATGCATTCAAACAACCTATTGCCGGATTCCAGAATACTCAATTCAAAATGGCCGAAATGGCCACACAACTCCAGATTCATCAAACATTTGTTGATCGTTGTGTAGAATTATTGTGTGAAGGCGAACTCAGTGCCGAAACTGCTTCGATGGCAAAAAGTTCTTGTACGGACATGCACCAGCAATTAGTAGACGAGTGTATGCAATTGCACGGCGGTTATGGTTATATGTGGGAATATTACATTGCCAGAGCATATGCCGACAATCGAGTTGCACGTATATATGCGGGTACTAATGAAGTCATGAAGCTCATTATTGCCAGAGGATTATTCAGAGAATTGTTCGAAGCACAAAAAAGACAAAAACTGCAAGGCGCAGTTTAGCTATCCTGAAAACTATCCCATCTGATTATAATGAAAATTATGTTAAGCCGCCACTCTTGAGCTTTTCGGCATTTTCTTCAAATACGAGCTTCTCGATAATCGGGTCTAAATCACCATTTACTATTTCGCCTAAGTTATACAATGTAAGATTGATGCGGTGATCGGTAACTCGCCCTTGTGGCCAGTTGTATGTTCTAATTTTTGCACTGCGGTCTCCTGTACTTACCATGGTTTTTCTGCTTTTTGCAATGGCTTCCTGATGCTCCATTACTGCTTTTTCATAAATACGGGAACGCAATACTTTTAATGCACTTTCGTAATTTTTTATTTGTGAGCGCCCGTCCTGACATTCTGCTACCGTGCCGGTTGGTATATGTGTTAGCCGCACAGCAGATTCCGTTCTGTTTACGTGTTGTCCGCCGGCACCACTCGCCCTAAATACATCTCGTCTGATATCGCTTTCTTTAATTTCAACATCCACCTCTTCCGCTTCCGGCAATACCGCTACGGATGCAGCAGAAGTATGAACTCTGCCTTGTGATTCGGTTTCGGGAACACGTTGCACACGATGCACACCACTTTCGTATTTCAGTATGCCGTAAACGCCATCACCACTTACTTCAATTACAATTTCCTTATATCCGCCAGAAGTACCCGGGTTTTCATTCATCACTTCTGTTTGCCATCCTTTCAGAGTACAATAGCGCATATACATCCGGTATAAATCGCCGGCGAATATGCTGGCTTCATCACCTCCTGTGCCTGCTCGTATTTCTAAAATGGCATTTTTATCATCTTCGGGATCTTTAGGAATCAGTAAATACCTGATTTCATCTTCCAGTTTGGGCAATTCTTCTTCTAGTTCTGCAAGTTCGGCTTTAGCCATGTCACGCATTTCCTCATCTTTCTCTTCATTTATGATGGCCTTATTAAATTCGATGTTGGATAACAGATTGCTATAGCGGTGGTAAGCCTTAATAATCGGCTCAAGGTCTTTATATTCTTTAGCTGTTTTTTTAAGACGTGCCAAATCACCTACCACAGCCGGATCGGTAAGTTGCTGTTCCAAATCTTTGTAACGAATGAATATGGCTTCGAGTTTATCTAACATGGCGGCGCAAAGGTAATCTTTTTCAAAATTATAATTATTTACTAATCGTTAACCACCAGATCTCAAATTATGGATACATCAAACAAAGACTTCCGGCATTTAAACTAAGTTTACTTAAATAGTTTACGTTTATTTCATTCAAATATTTAAACAGAAGCATCCTTTCACTCTTTTGATATGTATCAAAAAAAACATAAAAATGAATAATAATAAGCCTTTTGAGAAAAATTTAGGGTTTTTAACATGCAAAATTGACCAATATGCAATATCTTTGGTCTGATATTTGTTGCTACAATGTTTGCTAATATTTTTTTGAAATGAGATTAACAAAACTTAAATACCCTGTATCTGTTCTTTCCATGTTTTTTGCATTCGTGATGCTTTCAGCATTTACAATTCAGAAAACAACACAGCAACCTGCAACTTCAGCTGGGGTAATTTCTGTTAAATCACTTAATCTTGCAAAAAGTACTGTAGTTTGGATAGGAAAAAAAATTACAGGACAACATACTGGTACTGTAAATATCAGTTCCGGCACAATTACAACTAAAAATGGCATTTTAGGCGGTGGTGAATTCACTATTGATATGAACTCATTAAAATGCACGGATATACAAGACTCCGGCTATAATGCAAAATTGATTAATCACCTTAAATCTGAGGACTTTTTTAATATAGCTCAGTATCCGGTTGCAACACTCAAGATTACCAAAGTGTTAAAGATTAAAAATAAATCAAACGCATACAACCTAACAGGCAATTTAAGCATCAAAGGTATTACGAAAGCAATTTCATTTCCTGCAACGTTTAAGAAAGCAGGAAATGCTTATGAAGCTGTGGCAACAATTAGTGTGGACAGAACGAAGTGGGATATTAAATACGGATCGGCAAACTTTTTTGAAGGACTTGGAGATAAGGCAATAAAGAATGAGTTTGTACTGAACGTAAACATAGTAACGAATTAAAGATTATTGCCGAGAGGCAATTGGGTTTTTCATAGTTTTATGGTTTTTGTGGCTTGTCCG
>DAOQII010000009.1:0-20258 GCA_035339455.1 Chitinophagales bacterium | reverse complement strand
AAGCCAAAATGCTATGTTCAAGAATTATAATCTCGTCATAAATTTTCGGATCGCTACATCTTTCCATGTACTGAAGGTGCCGTCTTTTATCCTGTTTTTGGCTTCTTGCATCAGCCACAAGTAAAAAGAAAGATTCTGAATACTTGCCAGCTGAGCACCCAAATATTCCTCTACCACAAACAGATGCCTGAGATAGGCTTTTGTGTGCTTCCGGCTTGTTGAGGCGGGGATAGTAGCATCAATTGGCGAAAAATCATTTTTCCATTTCTGATTTTTAATATTGATGATACCTTCGGAAGTAAAAAGCAACCCATGCCGGGCGTTGCGGGTGGGCATCACACAATCAAACATATCTACACCCAATGCTATACTTTCGAGCAAGTTGGCAGGCGTGCCTACCCCCATCAGGTAGCGTGGTTTGTCTTTAGGCAAAATGGAATTGACCAAAGCCGTCATTTCGTACATGATTTCTGCGGGCTCGCCTACGGCGAGCCCGCCTATCGCATTTGCCGATCTGTTTTGGTTTGCAATAAATTCAGCAGATTCGGCGCGCAAGTCTTTATAGACACTACCCTGCACAATGGGCAACAATGTCTGCTCATAACCATATAAAGGCTCTGTCGCATCAAAACGACGGATACAACGCAGCAGCCAGTCGTGGGTAATCTTCAACGATTTCCTGGCATAGGCATACTCACAAGGATAGGGGGTACACTCATCAAAAGCCATGATAAAATCAGCTCCGATAATACGCTGTGTGTCCATTACGTTTTCCGGCGTAAACAAATGCTTACTGCCATCAATATGCGATTGAAAAACTACTCCTTCCTCCGTCAGCTTGCGCCGATGGCTGAGTGAATATACCTGATAGCCTCCGCTGTCCGTCAAAATGGGCTTTTGCCAGGTGTTAAAGGCATGCAAACCACCGGCAGCCCGCAAAATATCTAAACCGGGACGCAAATAAAGATGGTAAGTATTTCCCAAGATAATTTGCGCTTTTATCTCATTTTCCAACTCTGAAAACTGAACAGCTTTAACAGTAGCCTGTGTTCCTACAGGCATGAAAATCGGTGTTTCTATGTTGCCGTGTTCAGTAGTAATCATGCCAGTTCGGGCAGATGATTGGTTGTCTGTATGTAAAATGCTAAATGTCAAAACCTGAATGAAAAGTCAAAAATAAGATAAAATCTCTATTTTTATAAAATGTCTGTTTGGTTGATTGTATTAGGTTCGTGTATCGTGTTTCAAACGATTTATTTAATTGTACTGTATTTTACTCTTATTGGTAAAACCAAAACGCCCGATAAGGCTCCATCTTCGATATTTCCAAAGGTGAGTATTGTAATTTGTAGCAAAAACGAAGAGTTTAATTTGAAACAGCATCTTCCGAAAATCATAGAACAAGATTACCCTGATGTGGAGATTCTAATTGTCGATGACGGCTCCACTGACAATACACAAGCTGTACTTCAAACTTTTGGAAACAAGATAAAAACAGTATTTATTCCTTCGGAAGAAAAACGCGGATTGGGTAAAAAGTATGCTTTGCTTCAAGGTATAAAATCAGCAAACGGAGAAATTATCTTGTTTACAGATGCGGATTGTTATCCGGCTTCTAAAAACTGGGTGAAGGAGATGGTGGCACATTTTAACGATAAAACAGATATTGTACTCGGTATTGGTTTATATGAAAAAAGAAAGGGCTTGCTCAATAAATTGATAGCGTATGAAACTGCACAAACGGCATTGCAATATCTGGGTTTTGCTGCTTTGGGCAATGCATATATGTCTGTAGGACGCAATGTTGCTTACAGTAAAGATTTATTGCAGCAGCTTGACTGGAGCGATAAAGACTATGCTATAGTCAGTGGTGATGATGATTTAGCAATTCAACAATTAGCCAACAAAAACAACGTGGATGTTTGTTTAAACCCTGAGGCTTTTACGTTTAGCCATCCAAAAACAACTTGGACATCCTGGTTGAAGCAGAAGAGCAGGCACACACAGAGCAGTTGGCAATACAAGCCTTCACACAAATTACTTTTGTTTCTTTTTGGATTTACAAAAATGACTATCTGGGCGATAACACTTTGTTTGCTACCTGTAGACTTTCAAAATGTAAGTAGTTTTATCTTGCTTTACTCTTTAGTTTTGCTTGGCGTTTATCATCAATTAAACAATCATTTAAGCTTGTTTACCCGTTGGTACTTTGCACCAATTACAGATTTCATACTCAGTTTTTCCTATTTGTTTATTGGGATTAAAAACACGTTTTCAAGCAGTAAAACATGGTAGTAAATATTCCTTACAAATAAATTGTTCATGCAGTAATGCTGATTGTTTTGTAATTGAAGTTGAAAAAATATTGTTTTTACCCCAAAAAACTGCATTTAACACTTGAGCTTAGGGTATAATTTGCTGTAAGTATTATTTTCATCATCTCGACATATACCGCTCATAGGGCAAGCGCGCTTGTATACTTCTCGACAAGGTGATTTCATCCACGTATTCGAGTTCGCCGCCAAATGATATACCGCGTGCTATGGTGGTGATTTTTATGGGCATTGCCGCTAATTGTTTCGATAAATAAAAGATAGTCGTATCGCCGTCTAAAGTTGGGTTGAGCGCCATGATGATTTCTTTTACCTCACCGCTTTGTACGCGCTCCATCAGTTTGGCAATATTCAGTTTGTCCGGTCCTATGCCGTCGATGGGAGAAATTAAACCCTCTAAAACATGATATACCCCGTTGTAATTCTTTGTGTTTTCGATGGCAATAATATCTCTGAAATTCTCCACAATGCATATTGTACTTTTATCGCGGTGCGGGTTGCCGCATACCGAACAAATTGCCGCATCCGATACATTATGACAAACCTCGCAAAATTGTATCTCCTTGCGCATACGCAAGATAGCCTGTGCAATTTGCTCCGTATCGGCAGTTTCTTTTTGCAGCAAATACACTACCATCCGTAATGCAGATTTTTTGCCAATGCCCGGTAGCTTGGCAAATGCGTTTACGGCATCTTCAATAAGTCTGGATGGAAATTGCATGGGCTAAAGATAGGATTTCTCTTTTTGAAATTTTAGCATAAAGTCGCCTCTGACGATGAGCAACCACAATTGCTTGATATAGCAGATTTATGAAATAATAAATCTATTTTTAGACTGTCAAATCAAAAAAATCAGCATGAACACCAGTTTAATCTTCGTTTGTCTTATTGCTTATTTCATTTTCTTGTTTGTAATTGCTTGGTATACTTCGCGCAATGCCAGCAACAAGGATTATTTCGTAGGCGGACGTTCATCGCGTTGGTATATCGTGGCGTATGGTATGGTAGGAACTTCTTTATCGGGAGTTACATTTATCTCCGTGCCCGGCAAAGTAGGCACAGCACATTTCGCTTATTTTCAGGTAGTATTGGGTTATTTAATCGGCTATTTTGTAGTGGCATATATATTATTGCCGCTTTATTACCGTCTCAACCTCACTTCTATCTATACCTACCTTCAACATCGCTTTGGTGATATTTCGTATAAAACAGGTGCAGCCTTTTTTATCTTATCCAGGACCTTAGGTGCTACACTTCGCTTGTATTTAGTGATCAATGTCTTGCAGATTTTTCTGTTGCCCGAGGGTATGGGTTATTTTACTTTAGCGGCATTTGTTATACTTACCATGATATTGCTATATACTTTTAAGGGTGGTGTAAAAAGCATTGTCTGGACAGATATGCTGCAAACAACTTTTATGCTGCTGGCACTGGTGACTTGCGTATGGTATATAAAAAACCAGTTGGGGATGAGCGTGGGTGGCATGATGAGTGCGTTGCAAGAAAAGGGATATACGCAAATATTTATGACAGATTGGTTGAAACCCAATTTCTTTATAAAACAAATTATTGGCGGCATGTTTATCACCATCACCATGACCGGATTGGATCAGGAAATGATGCAAAAAAACATCAGTTGTAAAAACCTCGGCGATGCGCAAAAGAATATGGTCACCTTTAGTTTTATTTTGGTGGCTGTTAATCTCATTTTTCTGGTGCTTGGTGGTGTCTTGTTTTTATACGGTGAGCAACTTAATATCGCTCATATCGCAGATGGAAAATTCCAATTATGGGATGCAGTATCGCATATTTTCGTTGCTAAAAACAGCGATGATTTATTTCCTACCATTGCCCTCAATTATCTTACTCCTTTTATTTCCATCTTATTTATCATCGGTTTGATTTCGGCACTGTTTCCGAGTGCTGATGGTGCACTTACAGCGCTCACGGCCTCATTTTGTATTGATATTTTGGGTATTAACCAAAATGAAAATCTAAGCGAAGAAGACAGAACAAAAACTAGATTAAAAGTGCATTTCACCTTTGCGTTTGTTTTCTTGTTATTTGTTTTAGGATTTAAAATCCTGAATAAAGAAGCCATTATTGATACCTTACTGAAAATAGCCAGCTATACTTATGGACCACTGTTAGGCTTGTTTATGTTCGGCATTTTAACCAAGCGTACTATCAAAGATAAACTCACCCCGTACATCTGTATTGCTTCGCCGGTTATTTGTTTTCTGCTAGATATGAATTCCACTAAGCTCATTCCTGATTTCAAATTTGGGCCGGAGATGCTTCTATGGAATGGATTGCTGACGTTTTTAGGTTTATATCTGATATCGGGCTCAAGTAAACAAGGTGACAACATATTAGATGATAGCCTAATCTCCTCCAAATAAAAAATTACTATCTTAGCAGGCTGTTTTTCTCTGAAAAGCAACTGAATAACTTTTAACTATAGCACATGTCATTAGAAGATTTTAAAAAGAAAAGACCTTATCGCCAGCGCAACTGGACACAAGTCAATGCATCCAACTCCTGGAGTATGTTTCGCATTATGAGTGAATTTGTAGATGCCTATGAAAAGATGGACAAAATCGGTCCTTGTATTTCCATATTTGGTTCTGCACGTACCAAACCCGAAAACCCTTACTATAGCATGGCGACCAAGGTGGCAGAGCGTTTGGTAGAAGAAGGCTATGGCGTTATTACCGGAGGTGGTCCTGGTATTATGGAAGCAGGGAATCTGGGAGCACAAAATAAAGACGGAAAGTCGGTAGGATTAAATATTGAATTGCCTTTTGAGCAGGGACATAATCCGCATATCGATCACGATAAGGTCATCACACATCATTACTTCTTTGTACGAAAAGTAGTATTTGTAAAATACGCACAGGGTTTCGTATATCTGCCCGGTGGCTTTGGCACATTTGATGAGCTTTTTGAAGTAATGACTTTGGTACAAACAAAAAAAATCGACAGAGTTCCTATCGTATTAATGGGCAAAGCATTCTGGTCGGGCTTGATAGACTGGATAAAATCGGAGGTACTGGGCAATCAGCACAATATAAACGAGGAAGACTTAAATTTATTCCTAATAACAGATGATGTAGAAGAAGCCGTGCAACATATCAATAATTTTTACGATACAGAGCACCACGAACTGGCGCCTAATTTTTCTTAAGTTATTACTCATTAATTCTCAATATTGAAGATTAGCATGATTACAGGTTCACAGAAGACTTTAGTGTTACAGATTTAGTACTAAATTCTACAATAAAAAGAAAGGGCGCGCCTGTGGCGCGCCCTCAATGTTTTTACATGAGATACATTATTTCTTTAGCAAATCTCTGATTTCTGTTAGTAACACTTCTTCTGCAGGAGGTGCAGGAGGTGTAGCAGCAGCTTCTTCTTTTTTCATTTTGTTAATCGCCTTGATAATCATAAAGACAACAAATGCAACCACTAAAAATGTAATCACTTGCGAAATGAAAGCACCATATTTGATAGCAACTTCCGGTGTGGCTGCAACTGAACCGTCAGCAGAAGCCGCAACAGCTTTTTTAAGTACGAACACCTTGTCGTTAAAATCAACGCCACCCGAAATCATACCGATAGCAGGCATTACCATGCCGTCAATAAATGCAGACACGACCTTTCCAAAAGCGCCACCCATTACCACACCGACAGCCATGTCGATCAGATTGCCTTTCATGGCAAATTCTTTGAATTCTTGTAACATTCCCATAATATTATTTTTAGTGGGATAAAAGTAATGATTTTATTTAATAATCAAACAATTATCTGAAAATCTGATTGGGTACCTGCTGAGTTAAATCAATCGTACTCTTTTGCACCAAAGTCGGGAAAGCTTTATTTAATTCAGCCATAAATTCATTGTCTTTGTATTGTATAGCCAACATTTCCATTCGTTTTACGATATCTTCCGCCGATTTCTTCTCATTTGCATACAATGCGGCATAGTCATTCGGTAAATTATAGAAACGCAAGCAGTCTTTAAGATCTTTAATATAAAGCTCTTTGATGGATTTTGCATTTGCAGGTGCTCCGGCTCTGTAATACAAATCTATCCATTGCACGGTTAAGATATTAAAGAATCTGTTGTTAGGTGCATAATATGGTGCATTTACATACTGGAATTCCTTTTTGGCTCTGTCCAGCACTTTTACGGCATCTGCCTGACGACCATTTCTTACTAAATCATCAGCAATACCAAAGTGAACGCTTTTTAAGGTGTTCATAATACGAGCTGAATTTTCGTCAACAAACATCTCTCTGTCGCCCAAGCCACCGTATTTAAAATCATTCATCACGATATCATAAGAACGTTGAGTATTCATCGTGTAATACCCTTTTTGATTCTCAAGGAACAAACATGGCACTAAACGCAACACTTCTCCTTCTTGTACTAAATATTTACCTAACCCCTGATAATAGCCTTCTTCAACGGTATTGGAAAAACAAATAGGACGACTCCAGTCTTGGGCAGCCACCATGGCCAATAAGGCTAAATCAAATTTGATTATGCGGTTTTTACCCAAATCCCAAACCATTTCGTCTACTACTTTATCTTTAAATTGCTCCGGTACTACATTGTTACTAATTATCGCTTCTTTGTTTACTTTCATTTTAAATTTGGTTGTCGGCAAATAATTAACCTGATCGTTTCTGCCGGCTTGTGCCATAAATTGAGGATCATCACTTAAAATAAAGTCCATGACATTCGTTAAATCCAATGTTTGTCCGGCAAAACTATTCGTTTCGTTGTACTGTATCATATCGCGTTTACTTCCACGGTATTTATCCGGAGTAAAGGCTTTATAAAATGGCACAGGACCTGATTTATTAGAAGCACGCATCAGACAGTCAATATACCAGTCTACACCCAACAAACTCAGATTTACAATTCGCACATCAGTACGAATTCCTTCTATTTCCTGTGCGTACCAAAGCGGATAGGTGTCATTATCGCCTTGTGTAAACAATATGGCATTTGGCGGACAGCTTTTCAAATAATTTGCTGCAAAATCACGAGCCATATAGCGTCCGTTACGGTTATGGTCATTCCACCCCGTCTTGCCCATTAAATAAGGAACAAATAAGCACATTGCTGTTGATAAAACAGCTACCGGAAGACCGGGTAGTTTTTTGCTCTTAAGAAAATCGTAAATGGCGGCGACCGAAGTACCTATCCATATACAAAAGGTAAAGAATGAACCCACTAACACATAATCTCTTTCACGTGGTTCTCGCGGTGGCTGATTGGTATATATAATTAACGCAATGCCTGTTGCAAAAAACAATAATGCCAGAATAATGGTATAATGCTGATTACGGTATAGCATAAACACTAAGCCGATGATACCTAACAGAAGTGGCAGCATATAAAAATAGTTGCGGGCTTTTTGATTGAGAATCTGATAGGGCAAGCCCTCTTGTGAGCCTAAGTGGGCATTGTCGATAAACGGAATACCGGAAAGCCAGTCACCATCCATACCTACTGTGCCTACCATACCTTGATAATCGTCTTGTCTTCCTGCAAAATTCCACAGGAAATAACGCTTATACATATACCCAATCTGGTATTTGAAGAAATAAGTCAGATTATCGCCCATGGAAGGCGTGGCACCCTGAAAGCCTGTCCAATACCGGTATAAACCATCCGCAGACTCACCGTCATTAGTAGGACCCATGCGTGGGAATAATATCTCATCTGCCGGGTCGTATTTATAGCCTATTTTTTCACCTTTCACTTCATATTTCCCGGTTTTCAAATCCTGATAGTATTCTTTTCCTTTAATATCATAATCGACAGGGCGTGCCGTATACAAAGGTCCTTTTACTAAAGGTCTGTCGCCATATTGTTCGCGGTTCAAATAAGACAAAAGACTAAAAACATCTTTAGGAGAGTTCATGTTTATAGGCGGATTAGAAGCTGCCCGTATAGGTACCATCATATAACTCGAAAAACCAATAATGATAACTAATAAGGAAATCAAAACGGTTTGCATGGTCTTAACGGTAATAGGATCTCTGCCATCTAAACGAGGAGAATATTTTTTAAATAGATTGTAGACCAATACAGGCAAACCTGCAAACACGCCCCAAAACAAGGCTTTGTCATTCTCATAATTAAAACCATAGCGCAAAATAGCATACCCTATTGCCCAAAGCAGCATTAATATCAGAAAACTTCCCATCCCCACAGACAATACGGAGAAGAATAGAATAAAATGGAATAACCCGATATAAATCATGGAATTAAAGTCTTTTCTGGTGCCATAATAAATGGCAAAAACTAAAGCAGAAATCAGGATGATAAAATAAATAAATGCTCCCGTATTAAATGGCAGTCCTATACTGTTTACAAAAAAGAATTCCATTTGTTGTGCCTTAAGTGTCATAAATTGAATGACACCCACCTGCACCATACCCAAAATAACAAAACCCAGGACAAACATCACGGCTAAGCCAAATAAACTTGGTTTGAAACGACGATAATAATAGACCAAACTTGCAGTAGGGAATACCAACAATGACATTAAGTGGACACCTAATGACAAGCCTACCATGAACGCAGCGAATATAAACCATCGATCGGCAAATGGTTCTTCTGCTACGTCATCCCATTTCATAATAGCCCAAAGCACTATGGAAATAAAGAACATGGAAGAGGCATATACCTCTCCTTCCACTGCAGAAAACCACATAGTATCGGAAAATGAACATGCTAATGCCGCCACAGCACCAGAACCAACGATGGCTAATGTTTTATCCAGACTGATAACTTCATCCTTGTCATTTACCAATAATTTCTTTACAATTAATGTGGTGGTGAGAAACAAAAACATTACGCATAATGCCGACATCAGCGCCGACAAGAAATTGATCATTAATACCGGATTTTTCGCATTGAGCAAAGTAAACAATCTGCCCATCATCAAAAATAAAGGGGCTCCCGGGGGGTGCGCTACCTGTAATTTGTAAGCACAAGAGGTGAACTCGCCACAGTCCCATAAACTGCCCGCGGTTTCCATTGTTGAAGTATACTGCCAGAGAGAAATTGCAAAAACGACAAATGCTACTACGGCATTTACCAGTTTGTATTGTTTATTCATGCAAAGAATTTTGCCAAAAATAAGAAAAATAAAACTATTAACACCTTGAGACAGATGTGAATTAATGCAAAAACGACATATAAAGACACTCTATTGTAAGTACAGATTTATTAACCTGAGTTAGGGTTAAGAAAATTAAGGTGAAAAAAATAGTTGATTTCTCATTTTTTCCTCTACCTTTATCAAAGATGAGAAATTGAAAGGAAGGGTTTCTTATAAAAAATCGACTGCTTTTAAATGGAAACGCTTATCACTGAACCTGTTATTGAGTATCAATCTTGCCCTTTACGTCAAAGGCATCTCGCAGTCCATTGCCCAATAAGTTAAACACCAGCACCATTACCATAATGCAAATACCCGGTGCTATGGCTAAAAATGCCTTATTTGAAGTGAGGTAATGGAAATGCGCATTCAGAATATTACCCCATGATGGAGTAGGTGGCTTTACGCCAAGACCTATAAAACTCAGCCCTGATTCAATCAGGATAGCAGCGGCAAAATCGGATGCGGCAAGCACCATAATCGGACCGATAATATTAGGCAGAATATGCTTTAGTATAATTCTGAAATGAGAAAATCCCAAGCCCTTAGCGGCTTGTATATATTCCATTTCTCTGACAGAAAGCACCTGCCCTCTTACTATTCGTGCGGTTTCTACCCACATCGACAAACCAATTGCTATGAAGATAGTAATATAGCTGTCTAAAATAGCCCCTAATGAAAAACTGATTGCCATAGCTAACAATATCGTTGGAATTGACCAGATAATATTAATAAGAAATGTGATAACATCATCCGTTCTTCCACCAAAATACCCCGCAATAGCACCCATAAAAATGCCGATTGTCATAGAAATAATTACCGCCACAATCCCCACCGATAAAGATACACGAATACCCAGTATCAGCCTGCTTAAAATATCTCTGCCGAAATCATCTGCACCAAGCCGGTATTTTTTTAACACAATATGTTTATCAGTAGTTTCTTTTTGCAACTTTTGGATATCGGCAGAAACAGGTTGACCATTAAAGTCTGTAAAATTCAGTTTCCCGTTCTCAAGATGGATGTCCGGCGATGTAGCAGATAAAGGATACACGACATCTGCCAGCGAAAAACGCATTTCTTCTGCTTTATGCTCTTCGCCTTTGAAGGCTTGCACTACTATTTGTCCGCTATCATTAAACTGATAGCTCGATATCGGAATTTGCTGATAAGGGTTTTCTCTGCCCATAAAAAATGCAGTAGCGGGATTGACTTTGTTTTCTTCCCTGTTCTTGCGGACTAACAGCATTTTAGTACTAAACCCGGGATTGACATTCGCCAACTCAAGTATCTGATCATCCGCATCCGGTGTTTTATCCATAGCTACTGCCGGACCGAGAAAGGCCAATATAATAGCCAGCACAATCACTACAAGACTGATAATTGCAGGTTTGTTTCGCAATAAGCGCTTCCATGTTTTTTTTATGGGAGATTCTTGAGCCATAGGCAATGGCTAAAGATAATAAAAGAAATAGAATTAGGAATGCTATATAAAACGCTTAACTTTGAAATATGCGGGCAGTTATTCAACGTGTTGCTAAAGCATCAGTTACTATAGACAATAAAGTAAATGGGTCAATAAACTCAGGACTTTTGGTTTTATTAGCAATAGAAGAAAACGATACACATACCGACATAGAATGGCTTAGTAAGAAAATAACCCAACTTCGCATTTTTTCTGATGTGGATGGTAAAATGAATTTATCGGTTAAAGAGATAGGCGGCGATATTTTATTGATTTCTCAATTTACGTTGTTTGCTTCCACGAAAAAAGGCAACAGACCCGGCTTTACACGTTCTGCAAAACCGGAAATAGCCATCCCCATTTATGAGCAATTTATCTTGTCATTGCAAATTCAGCTGCAAAAGAAAATACAAACCGGCATATTTGGTGCAGACATGAAAGTAGAATTGCTGAATGATGGTCCTGTAACAATTATCATCGACTCCAAGAATCCGGAATAAAAAAGTAATTTTTATTTTCAATAAATCCATTCTGCATCGTTGGGTTTTTGAATCAACATGACCATTTTATAAAAACTTTTATGGCTTTTGCTTATCTTTCCGCACCAACAGATTTATTATGGCTGATTCACAATATCCTATTCTATTATCCGAACTTGATTTGGGTTTTACTAAGCTTAAAAACCGTGTGCTCATGGGTTCCATGCACACTAATCTCGAAGAAGCGAAGGACGGCTTTCAAAAGCTGGCTAAATTTTATGCCGAAAGAGCCAGAGGTGGTGTAGGATTGATTGTTACCGGAGGCATGGCTCCTAATTGGGAAGGATGGCTCAAACCTTTTGCAGAACGCATGACCAACTCATCGCATGTAAAAAAACATAAGATGGTTACTGAAGCCGTTCATGAAGAAGGCGGCAAAATTGCCATGCAGATTCTTCATGCCGGGCGATATGCCTATCATCCACTAAGTGTAGCACCCAGCAGAATACAAGCTCCTATTAATCCGTTTAAGCCTCGTGCTTTGAGTACATGGGGAGTAAAACGCACGATCAACGATTTTGCCGATTGTGCAGCTTTAGCCCGCGATGCCGGATATGATGGGGTAGAAATAATGGGTAGCGAAGGCTATTTAATCAATCAGTTTCTGGTAGAACATACCAACAAACGTACAGATGAATACGGGGGCAGCTATGAAAACCGCATGCGTTTCCCACTGGAAATCCTTGCTAAAGCACGTCAAAAAGTGGGAAAGGATTTCATTATCATTTATCGTTTGTCGATGTTAGATTTGATTGAAGATGGCAGTAATTGGGATGAAATCGTACAGTTAGCCAAGGCAATAGAAAAAGCAGGGGCAACTATTATAAACACAGGGATAGGTTGGCATGAAGCGCGAATACCGACTATAGCGACTTCTGTGCCCCGGGCAGGATTTACATGGGTAACCAAGAAACTGAAAAATGAAGTTTCCATTCCGCTTTGTACATCCAACAGAATAAATATGCCAAGTGTAGCAGAGAAAGTGCTGGAAGATGGCTGCGCAGACATGGTATCGATGGCACGCCCGATGCTGGCTGACGAAAACTGGGTGGCAAAGGCTAAAGCCGGGAAAGAAAAAGAAATTAATACGTGCATTGCCTGTAATCAGGCCTGTTTAGACCATACTTTTTCAAATAAATTATCTTCTTGTCTGGTCAATCCGAGAGCCTGCCATGAAACGGAACTGAACTACCTGTCGGCAGTTGACAAGAAAAAAATAGCTGTAGTAGGTGCAGGCCCTGCCGGACTTGCATTTTCAAGTATTGCGGCAGAAAGAGGGCATCAAGTAACCTTGTTTGAAGCGGATGCTGAAATTGGCGGACAATTTAATATGGCTAAAAAAATTCCGGGGAAAGAAGAGTTTTATGAAACACTGCGCTATTTTGAGGTTCAATTAAGAAAACACGGAGTGAATGTAAAAGTCAATACCCGTGTGAGTGGTGATGATTTGAAAAATTTTGACGAAATCGTGCTGGCTACGGGTATTCTACCCAGACAAGTCACGATTGAAGGTGTCAACCACAAGAAAGTGCTGGGTTATATCGATGTGTTAAAAAATAAAGTGGCAGTAGGCAAAAAAGTTGCCGTTATCGGTGCAGGCGGAATTGGTTTTGACGTATCTGAATATTTAACGCAGAAAGGCGAAAGTCCGACACTGAATACAAAAGAGTGGATGCAGGAATGGGGTGTGGATATGAGCAATGAAGCCCGTGGGGGAGTTGAGGGCATTCAACAGCATATTGAAGCTCCGGCACGAGAGGTCGTGATGTTTCAGCGTACCGCCGGAAAAGTGGGCGCCAAATTAGGCAAAACAACGGGCTGGATACATCGCACTACGCTGAAAATGAAAAAAGTGAAAATGATAGACGGTGTAGAATATGTAAAGATTGACGATGAAGGGTTACACTATATAGACAAGAGCAAACAGCCTCAAGTTTATACTTGTGATAACGTGGTATTGTGTGCCGGACAGGTTTCGTTGAGAGAACTGGAGCAACCCATTGCAGATTTGGGGATTCCCATGCATGTTATTGGCGGAGCTTATGAAGCCGGGGAGCTGGATGCCAAACGAGCTATCAATCAGGCGGCAAGGCTGGCAGCTGATATTTAATTTGATTTTATAGCCAGGCTCTGATACGTTGCAAAAAAGATCTTCCATTCTGAAGATCGACATCAAACGTGTAGACATCGCCACCTTCATTTTTCGAAGAACTGCCTATGATAGAAGTATTTTTAGAGATAAGCTTGTAGTCTAATTTTCCTTTTATTTTTGACATTGCCTGTACGATGGTTTGCATGGGTACAGTGTCAGTAGAAAATAATAATTCGTCCGGCGAATACACTTCAATAATTTCAGCAAGGCTTTCCATATTTCCTAAATAATCTGTTTGTTCTCTGTCGTTCTTTAAGGAAACAAACCCTATGTATTTTCTGTTTTTATTGTATAAAATTAAGTTCCCACTTATCGCCTTAGCTTCCTTGCCTTCGCCGATAATAATATACCGCTTTTCATCTTTTACATAATTGCTCCATTTTCCATTTATCCAAGTTAACAGAAAACGATAAGATGACAAGAAAACGATATTCAGCAAAAATGAACTTAAAATAATCCCTCTTGATGAACGCAATGCCAAAGGGAAAAAAGAATAAACTAACGAAATCAATACAGTACCGCTTAGCAGTCCGGCGAGTAAATGTTTCCATTTGTTTCCTTTTTGATAGACACCCCAAAACCAAAGAGTAAGCAACCAAAAGCCAATATAGAGCGGAATATTTATTTGATAAAAAGATGCAGGATAGCGCACGTGCTTAGCCGATAGAATAATATTTTCAAACATGCGGACTGAAAGTAATAAAGCTCCCAATATCATTATTGCATCTACTACAGGATAAAACAAACCCGAGAACAGCGTTTGAATTATTGCCATAAATGCTCGCAAATAAATGGCTGTTTGTAAGAAAATGGTGAGTGCCTTACCCTTTGAACCAGATACGTGTTTCTGCGAAAAAATTATCATGGCTTGATAAAACACGCGTATATAATTCAAACTTCCCTTCTTGGTGCTTTCACCCTTAAAATGGATGATAGAAGTATCTGCAAAATAAATGTTCTTATAGCCTGCTTGTTTTATGCGGTACGACAAATCTATATCCTCACCGTACATAAAATAATCTTCATCCAATAAGCCGATTTTATCTAAGACAGAACGGCGCAGCAACATGAAAGCACCACTCAGTACGTCTACCTCATGGTTTATGTTTTTATCTAAATAAGTCAGATGATATTGTCCAAATAATTTTGATGCTGGAAATAATTTTGACAAGCCACTCATTTTGCTGAATGCCGCCACTGGAGATGGAAATCCCCGTTTGGATTCGGGTAAAAACCGACCACTGCCGTCAACCATTTTAACCCCTAATGCACCTGTATTTTTATCTTCATCCATCTTGTCAATACATTGCTGCAAGGTAGTTTCCTGTATCAGCGTATCCGGATTGAGCAATAAAATATACTCGGCGTTGCTTAAGCGCATAGCTTGATTATTGGCTTTTGAAAATCCGGCATTTTCCGTGTTGGCAATCAGGATAACTTGCGGAAATTTGTTTTTCAACATGAGTATTGAATCATCTGTTGAATCATTATCCACTACAAAAACTTCGTATTCGAAATTGGTTTTGCTGCGAAATACGGCATACAGACATTGCTCTAAAAAATAGCGCACATTATAATTCACTATGACGATACTCAGCTTCAGAATAAGACTATTTACTCCTTTTTACTCTTTATTTCTAAATAGTGAATATAAATCGGAGGGAAATAAAGGTACGGTTTTACAGATAAAATTGATAACTCAATGCTGATGTATCGTGATTAATTTAACAATCGCTTTGCATTTTCCAGGGCTTCTTTTGGAGGGTTGTTGCCACTCAGCATCACAGCAATTTCATGCAGGCGCTCATTAGCATTCAGCACTTTTATTTCGGTATAGGTTTTTTCTTTATCGTGTTTTTTATAAACAAACAAATGATTATTGGCCTTGGCGGCTACTTGTGGCAAATGCGTAATCGAAATAACCTGATGCTTATTGCCAAGCGATTTTAATACCATCCCTACTTTTTGTGCAACATCTCCCGAAATGCCGGTATCAATTTCATCAAATATCAACGTAGGCAAGGTAATGGTATCTGCCACCAAACTTTTAATAGCCAGCATTAATCTCGATTTTTCGCCTCCGCTGCCTACCGTTTCCAGTGGCTGCGGGGCTATGCCCTTATTTGGAGAAAACCAAAGTTGGTAGCTGTCAATTCCGTATTCATTGATTTCATCGTTAATTAACGATTTATTTTTTAATTCAACATAACCATATTCCATACCCAAACCTTTCAGCAAATTACTGACGGCACTTTCAAATGATTTTACCTTGCCTGCCCGGTTTGCCGACACCCGTTGCGCCGTGGCTGATAGTGCTGTTTTATCTTGCTTAAGTTCATTTTCCAAAATAGCTATTTCATCTGTCGAGCCATTAAACTGATTAACGCGTTCTTGTAATTCGTGCTGGATATTCAATAATTCAGTTGCTGAAACAACATGATGCTTTCGCAGTAAATTATTAATAGTACTTTGTCTTTCTGATAAATACTGTACCCGTTCAGCATTGTATTCGGTAGCCGATTCTATTTGTGTTATCTGCCTCGACATACTTTTCAGGTGCTCGTTGATGCCCGTTAGCTTATCGTGCATTTCGAGCAATACATCATTGATGTTGGCCAGTTGGGCAATATGCTTATTAGCTTGTAATAAGAGGGATAGTGCCGCCTGCTCGTTGCCGTCAATAAACTGTAAAGCTTGATTAAGCTGTAGTTTTATGGTTTCGGCATGCTGGAGTAGGTTTAATTCACTCTCAATTTGTGCGGCTTCTTCTTCATCAATATTCGCTTCTTTTAATTCTTGTAACTGAAATGAAATAAAATCGAATTCTTTTTGCAACTGGATATTGGTTTCTGTCAGTTTTTTAAGGCGGTTTTGTTTTTGCTGGAATCCGGCATAATGTACTTGATATTCTTGTACAACTGCTGTTTGTTTACAGAGCTCATCCAGTATCTCACAATAAAAATATTTATCCAGCAAGTTTTGTGTTTCACCCTGGGCATGTATATCCACTAATTTTTCTGTCAGCTGTTTTAGAATATCCAGTGTGACCGGAATATCATTGATAAAGGCACGAGATTTCCCGGCAGAATTAATTTCCCGCCGTATTATCGTTTCATCTTCATAATCCAAATCATACGACTTGAAGAAAGATTTGAGCCGATAAGATTTTATATAAAAAGATGCTTCTACGGTACATTTTTCATCCGTATTGCGCAATGCTTGCACATCAGCACGTTTGCCTAAAATCAAATTCAATGCACCCAGCAATATGGATTTTCCGGCACCTGTTTCGCCGGTAATGATATTCAATCCTTTATCAAATTCGAGCAAAACAGACTCTATTATAGCATAATTTTTTATAGAAAGCGTGCGCAACATACTTGGTAAAAATAAGGAATTATCGAACCAGAGTTGGATAAAATTTCAAAAAATAACAAAGAATAAATTGATGCTTACTTTTTATTTATTTGCTTATATTTCTCCGCATTCGTAGGGTCTATCGAAGATAATAACTGCACCGCAATGGCTTTTTCGCTCATGTCTGCTTTTGAATAAATATTTATCAGTTCCGATGATTTGGCATCAAAAAATGAAAGCAAGGGGGTGAGATTCGGATTATCCTGTTGTATCTTTTGCAGCATATTGAGTGACATGGTAATCATACTTCTGCCCACGGCAGCATCCTGATACATGCGATCCAATCCATTCAGATGATAGGCATAAAATGCATCACTCAGATTTTTATATCTAGGATTCATCCAGGCATCTACATAGGCGTAACGATTAATGGTACCGGTGGTAAACCCGATAGTAGCATCAAAGGGACTCCAGTTTTTATATCTTGTTTTTTCAGCCTGAGGCACATTATTGCAAACCGTTAATGCCCGCTGGAAGTAAGGCATGCCTCCGTCTTTCCCAAAAGATTCGTAATCGTAAGCCAATATCAAATAGGAATAATAAGCTAAAAGCGAAGTAATCTGTGAGGTAAACCCGTTGTCATTATAATCCAGACTTTGCAAGTCGGCATAAGCAAAATCAAAGGTTTTATCCTGTACATTTAATAATAAGGTGTGATAGTTGGAATTAAATACTGGTCTTTGTGATTGAATAATTGCTGTAGCCTTGTACTCTCCTTCGGAAGGCGTTTCCATGATATTAATCGTAATAGCGCATCTTATCTTTTCAGATTCTTTATAAACATCATTTGTCCATTTTCGACCATTTACAAAATCCATCATGGCGTTTTCCATATTTTTGAAAACGAGCGGGTCTATATTTTGGTTTTTGGGAGAATTAACGGCAATTACACAATTCAACTCCTGAGCCTGTATCGTTAAACAAGCACCCAAAATCAATAAAAAGGCAATACTTTTTTTCATTTTGTTTTTTTACGCAGCAACAACTCTATTTCTGCCAGTATATCTGCAGCTACTTCTTCTTTATTCTTTAACTCAAATGTACGCAATTTATTGTTTGCCTGGATAATCGTAATTTTATTGGTGTCATATTTGAATCCGGCACCTTTGTCGTTGAGTGAATTCAGGACAATCATATCAAAATTCTTCTTTTTTATTTTGGCTTTAGCGTGTTCTTGCTCATTTTGGGTTTCGAGTGCGAAACCAACAGAAATTTGATTGTTTTTCTTAATCTTTCCGAACTCATAAGCAATATCTACATTTTTTTTCAAGACCAAACTAAATTCATCATCCGATTTCTTAATTTTCTCACCGGCAACTACTTTCGGTGTATAATCTGCAACTGCGGCGGCAAATATGCAGACATCAGCTTGGTCAAAAACGGCAGTACAAGCCTGATACATTTCTTGCGCAGAGGTAACCCGAATGGTAGTAATAAAATCAGGAACATCCACTTTGGACGGACCTAAAACGAGCGTTACGTCAGCACCCATGGCTACTGCTTTTTTTGCCAGTTCAATGCCCATTTTTCCGGATGAATGATTGCCGATAAACCGGACAGGATCGAGTGGTTCGTAAGTAGGCCCCGCTGTAATCAGTATTTTTGTACCGGCAAACAAAGAAATGGGTTGTTTTTTGTCAGTTTTTCCGGATTCGGGCATATTCATCGACAAAATAGAAACAATTTCTTCCGGCTCTGCCATCCTGCCTTCGCCGATAAGTCCACTGGCTAGTTCGCCGGAGTTAACTTGTATCAGTTTATTTCCGTTTTTTTTAAGTATTTCTATATTTTTATGGGTAGATGGATGTTTCCACATATCCTCATCCATAGCCGGGGCGATAAAAACCGGACATCGCAAAGAAAGATAAACGCCCATCAATAAATTATCACATATACCATTGGCCATTTTTGAAATGGTATTGGCTGAAGCAGGGGCAACAAGCATCAAATCAGCCCAAAGTGCAATATCTACATGGTTGTTCCAGTTGGTTTGTGTGGAATTTGTATAAGCTGTCAGGCATTCGTTTTTGGAGAGCGTTGCCAGCGTTAGCGGAGAAATAAAGTCGGTAGCTGATTTTGTCATAATTACCCTGACTTGTGCTCCTTGTTTTACTAGCAAACGAACTAAAAATGCGGATTTATAAGCCGCTATGCTTCCGCAAACTGCCAGCAAGATTTTTTTATCTTGCAACGGATTAAGCTTGGATTTTATGGGAGTTGATTTTGTCAAATTTTAGTGTTTTTTACAAAATCTGATACTGAAATAATAAGCAGAAAAAGCCTTTTTACAGGAAATTAAATAAAAACCAATAAAGCACACGCGCCCACAAATACCGCTTAGCCTTCACTTAAAGACAAATCGGTAATTAGTCGTTTTTGATATAAGTTTCATTATTTACGAACTCATTCAGTGCCGTAATTGTCGTTTTAGGCAATTTTTCGTAGTAGCGAGAGATTTCAATTTGCTCTCTGTTTTCGAAAACTTCTTCCAGATTATCTGTTGCAGAAGCAAATTCTTCCAGCTTGCGGTGCAATTCTTCTTTTAATTTTGCATTCATCTGCTCAGAACGTTTTGAAATAACATTAATAGACTTGTACAAGTTGCCAGTTTTAGCTGCTAATTCATCTAAATTTCTGGTTTCGATATAGGCTGAAGCTTGTTTTTCTTCTTTTTTTGCAGTTGACATGGTTAGTAAATTATAGATTATGAATTTTAAATCCTGATTATAAATTTTAGTTCTTTTTGTTCAATTTCTCCAGCTCACTCAAATGTGTGCTTGCGGGATAAGTTGTTTTGAAGAAAGCATATTCTTTTTGTGCATCGGCTAAGCGTTCGTCTTTTTTATCTTTATAGCTTCCTTCAGCGTATTTAAAGAGAGATTTGGATATAAGGAAATCAATTTTTTCGTGATTCTCATACTCGGGATAATCTTGCAAAAACTGACGGAGTGCCACAGATGCAGCTTTATATTCCCCTATCTTGTAATAAAGATAAGCGGATTCGTATGCTTTTTTACGAAGTTTGGCTCGCAGCTCATCCATTTTGGTATTGGCTTCTTTCACACGTTCGCTTTTGGGGTATTTATCGACAAAAACTTGAAATGCGGCAATCGCTTTTTCTGTATCAATTTGCTCTAATGAATAGCGAGGGGATGTTTTGGCATAACA
>DAOQII010000008.1:0-21046 GCA_035339455.1 Chitinophagales bacterium | reverse complement strand
ATCAATCGTAATTAAATTTATTTGTGGCACACCCGGATATTCCTGTGGCTGAAAGGCATAGGCAAATTCTCGTTTCAAAATATCCTGCACACCAAGTTCTGCATATACCTTAATTGTTTTGTGAAGCATATAGTTAAAAGGCCGGATATCATCAAGCCCGGCTACATGATCTTTATGCCCATGGGTGAAAACCACGGCATCTAAATCCTGCACTTTTTCTCTGAGTAATTGTGCTCTGAAATCCGGACCCGTATCAATAACTACGGTAGTAGTAGCGGATTGAATTAAAAGCGAAGTACGTGTGCGGTTATCCCGAAAATCAGAAGATGTACATACTTCGCAGTTGCAAGTAATGACCGGAACGCCTTGCGAGGTACCCGTTCCCAAAAAGGTAAATTTCATGTTATACAAATAAAAGAAAAATCTTCAATTATTTCAACGCCCTGAAAAGATGAATACGGTTGATATTAAGTGCATACCATACGATAAAATATACTCCTGCGATTATGGAGATGAGCAGACACCATTCAAAAAATTCGACATAATTGAAATAAAATAAAGAATTCAAATCGATAAGAATGATGGCAATTCTTATGAACTCAGCATATTTTACCCAGGATTTATTTTCTAAAATGGCTCCGCAAATTACAGTAGATAATACGATTAAAATAAAATTGATGGCTTGATAAAAAAACGACCATTGCTTATAATATTGCAGATAGGCAACTAAGCCAACGATGGTAATCAGAAATTGAACAACCACATAAATATTCAGCCCTTTGGAATTTCGCACATTATATTTTTTATAATCCGGTTTAACCTCATTTACAGCTATCGTGCCACCTGCATAATCCGGTTGCCAACCGGGTTTTGCAAAAATGTATTTCAGTTTATCTTTAAAATTAAATCGGCGGGCATTTTGTATCATGCCTGAAAAATATTCAATATTTGCCCATGCCGGATTCCAGCTGTTTAAGGGCTTCGTAATACCATAGTCGGGAGTTTCTTCTTCTTCTTGAAAAGTGCCGAATAGTTTATCCCAAATGATAAACATACCGGCGTGGTTTTTATCTATATATTTTGGGTTTCTGCCATGATGTACTCTGTGATGACCAGGAGAATTAAAAACGAATTCGAACCAGCGCGGCATACGATTAATAAGATGGGTGTGTATCCAAAATTGATAGAATGAATTTATGGTCAGTACACTGAAAAATGTTTTGGAATCAACGCCTAAAAATGGGATAGGTAAGAAAATAAAAAATGCCATTACGGCATGAAACCACGACTGACGCAAAGCAACGGTGAGATTATAATCTTCACTTTGGTGATGCACACCGTGCGCTCCCCAAAACAAATTGATTTCGTGTCCGAAGCGATGCGCCCAGTAAAAAAAGAAATCGTAGGCAATCAAGCAAAATATAAACGAGATTATTCCTTTTGGGATGGTAAAAATGCGGATATTATCATATACTAATCCATACACCCAAAGCAAGAAAACACCCACAATTACTTTTGACAATACATGCACCACGCCAATATTTAAATTTGTGATGCCGTCATTCAGTCGGGTATATTCCGGGTCTTTTTTGCGCATAGCCAAATACTCGAGAACGACAAAAAATAAAAAAACGGGTATGGCTATTAAATAAGTAAGATTTTCTTTCATAGTTCTTAACTTTAGGTAAATTTAGGAAATTGCGTTTATACCTATCTTTAATTAAGAGGATTTAACAATCCTTTAAGTATAAAAATATACAAATGTTTAGTTGGCTGACAAAGAAGATAAAATCTTACATCATCAAAAAAGCCTCACAACACCGGGCGGTTGATATTGTAGAAGTACGTACTAAAGAAATAGGCTTATTGAGTGTGAAGACAGAAACGGTACTTAAATTGCTCAACAGCTTTTTTCTCCCCATAACCTTATTAAAAATAACAACAGACTTAGTAAACAGGGATGGAATAAAAATAGGCAAGATGAATTATACGAAAGCTGTTAAATTAAGAGCACGTTCGGAAACCATCATTACAACAAATTCAGAAATCAGCTCGATTACTTCTCTGTTTCAGGCATTAACAAATTTACTGGCACAACCCATTTATATGCGGAGCATAGGTAAGGCAACTCTAAAATTCTTATGGTGGACAGTAGATATTGATGTTGATGACGTGTTTGAAATTCATCCTTCCAAACTAAAAATCAGGAAAGAAGAAACCGAAGAAGATCGAATTGTCCGATTGCAACGTGAAGAAGAACGAAAGGCAAAACTTGCTATTGTACGTGAGGAACAAAAGCTAAAAAGTGCAATAAGAAAAGAAAAACGGAAAGAACATTATGCCGCTCGAAAAGAGAAAATTTTAAGTCGCCGTCATAAAGAAAACTATATACCAAAAGAAGAAAGAAGAAGATTGAAAGAAGTTTCTGAAGAGAGTGATGCAATTATTATTGAACCCATTGTCTGGGATGAAAATACAGTAATGGAACAGATGACATTTACAAAAGAAGAAGTCGTTCAGTTAAATAATGAGGATGTAGCCGTGAATAATGAACAACTTTCAATCAATCAAGACAATGAACAAAAAGAAGAGTCGGATAAACCGTCAGAGGAATAAAATAACTATGGATGCAACTTCCCGTTATGACAAGTCATACAGCCTACAGTTCCGGAGTCCTTACCGAAGTATTTTTCATTGATTTCATTCGTCATGCGCATCATCTTGCGGGCTATTTCTTTCTCAGGGTTTTCATCTGAAGCCATATTGCCCTTTATATGGCAATGGCTGCATTTTACATTCAAGGATTCGTTATAGGCATGCATGATTGCATCAAGCTGTTCTTCCGTAGTAGAATCCGGTAAGACTTGCAGGTTCTTAAAAGGCGTTGCTGTTTTACCTTTGAATGCTGACAAAGTGAATACCATTATAAATAACCCGAAAAGCACAATTAGTTTCTTCATAAGTCATGTTAATCAAAAATCAGACCGAAAGATAATTTGTTTTTGTCCAATAGCACATGTCAGCCAGTTTAAAAGATGTATTTTTGCATAAAATTTTTATACAATGAATCAATTTGATGTGGTTATTATCGGTTCAGGTCCCGGTGGCTATGTGTGTGCCATCCGGTGTGCGCAATTAGGCTTAAATACGGCTCTTATAGAACGCTATGCTACGTTGGGCGGCACATGCCTCAATGTGGGTTGTATTCCGTCTAAGGCTTTACTCGATTCTTCCGAGCATTATCACAATGCACTACATAGCTTCAAAGAACACGGTATAGATTTGGAACAAACACCAAAAGTAAATTTTACCCAAATGATAGACCGCAAGGCTAAGGTAGTTGCTACCACTTGCCAGGGTATAGATTATCTGATGAAAAAAAACAAAGTAGCCGTATTTCAGGGGCACGGTTCATTTATTGATGCTCATACTATTTCTGTTTTAAAAGAAGATGGCACGACCGAGCAATTGCTCACAAAATATGTAGTCATTGCTACAGGCTCTAAGCCTTCATCCTTGCCATTTTTACCTATAGACAAAACAAGAATTATTACTTCTACCGAGGCATTATCATTAAAAACACTGCCCAAATCCATGATCATTATTGGCGGAGGTGTAATCGGGTTGGAATTAGGTTCCGTATATCAACGCCTGGGTACACAGGTGTCTGTAATAGAATTTATGGATAAAATCATCCCGACTATGGATGAGGATTTGTCAAAAGAATTATTGCGAAGCCTGAAAAAATTGGGTATTAAATTTTACTTATCGCATAAAGTAACGGGAGCAGTAAACAACGGACAACAAGTAACCGTTACGGCATTGGATAAAGCCGGAAAAGAAATACAATTGGAAGCAGAATATTGCATGGTTGCCATAGGAAGAAGACCTTATACCGATAATTTAGGCTTGGAAAATGTTGGCATTTCCTTGAATGAGAGAAAACAAATTCCGATAAATGAACATTTACAAACGAAAGTGCCAACTATTTATGCTATTGGCGATGTGATACAAGGCGCAATGCTGGCACATAAGGCTGAGGAAGAAGGTGTATTCGTGGCAGAAACTATTGCCGGACAAAAACCGCATATTAATTACAATCTGATTCCAGGAGTAGTATATACCTGGCCGGAGGTGGCATCTGTAGGACAAACCGAGCAACAACTTAAAGATAAGGGCATTGCTTATAAGGTGGGATCTTTCCCGATGCGTGCATTAGGCAGAGCGCGTGCAAGTATGGATATTGATGGCTTGATAAAAGTACTGGCGGATGCAAAAACAGATGAAATTTTGGGCGTGCACATGATTGGTGCACGGGCTGCCGATATGATAGCAGAAGCTGTGGTGGCCATGGAATATCGAGCCAGTGCAGAAGATATCGCCCGTATTTCACATGCGCATCCAACCTATACCGAAGCCTTTAAAGAAGCTTGTTTGGCTGCAACGGATAACAGAGCTTTGCATGTGTAGGTGTTAGTTTAAAGTAGTAAGTACGTGAATGAATACTAATAAAATAGCAAAATACCTTTTCTCTCTTTTTTTTATAATCGCTATCGCGGTACATGTATACTATGTAATCGAGTCTGATGGCAAGCCATTATGGTGGCATGTTTTATATTATATCACGTATGGTGTTTGCTGGTGGGCTATTTTTACACGCAATAAAAATCGGCTAATTTTATATTGTGCAATGGCATTATTCCCGTTTGCTACTCATTTTTATTATGCTTTCCGCCATCTTCATCCTCCAGATGTGATGCTGGCTGTTTGCATATTGGTTTGTGTGATGTTGGTTTCAGGCTTTTGGTTTATCCGATTTGAAGAAAAATCAAAATAAATTCATCTTCACAAAATCCTTTTTATCGATTATTCTTGCCGCATCAGTTTTCAGATAATCATTCAAAACTGTGGCATAAATATCCCGAAAATTGATGCGATATTTCAAATCACCTTCATCCAAATCTTTCAAATCAGATGGTGAATTATAGTACCCTTCTGTTTTCAGATTATTTCCAATCAACAACACCGGATTAGCTGCACCGTGGTCGGTACCCATACTGGCATTTTCTTCTACTCTGCGACCGAATTCAGAAAAAATCATAGTGGTTACATTTCTACTGCCTGCCTGTTGTTTTATGTCTTCATAAAAAACAGCTAAACTGTTATTGAGCTGTTCAAATAAATCCGCTTGTCTTTTTTGTTGATTATTATGTGTATCAAAACTGCCGAGCGAAATATAATAAACCTGCGTTTCTATACCTGAAATAATCAACTCAACAATGGTTTTCATGCCTTTGCCAAAAGCTGAATTAGGATAAGTTTTAGCAGAAGAAACAGGCTTCACGGTTTGATAAATATAATCTGCGCTTTGCATCGTGTCGGCAAATGTTTTGTATAAATAAGCAGCCGTTCCCTCATGTTCCTCTTCGGCTTTATGCAATAATTTAAATAACGGATCTGCAATCTGTGCATCTAATTTTTTTGCATTAGTAAACGCCATTGCTTTATAATTTTCACCTTTTAAAGCCAGGCTGAGTGAGTCGTCAATTTCAAATGCACGCGTAAGTTTTGCATCCGGATTTTGTTTTTCATCTAAATAACGCCCTAACCATCCGGTGTGCAAATAATCTTCAGCAGCTGATGCAGTATGCCAGATATCCATAGAGCGAAAATGCGAACGATCGGGATTGGGATAGCCCACATCAAATAAAACAGTCAAATTTCCTGCATCATAAAATTTTTTAAAATCTTTTAATGCAGGATGCAAACCTATCGATGATTTTAAGGGGATAATTTCTTGCTTTTTGAGTGCAATTTTTGGACGGGCATTATAATAGATATCATTCTCGTAAGGCACTAACATATTTAATCCGTCATTGCCGCCTGAAAGTTGTATGACCACTAAAATATTGTCATTTCCGGGTGCATTGTTTTGGCGGTTTTGAGCTTGCAGAAATTGTGGCAGAGCCATCGAAGCACTCAATAATCCGGATGTTTTTAGGAAATTTCTGCGTGAATAGTGCATATTATTTTTATTCAGGATAAACAACATTAAAAATTAATTCAATTGATATTCGGGCAAAGACATGATGTAAATAATGCGTTGGTGTAATGGATTTATTGCATCACTCACTTCCATCTTTGCCAGTATTTGTTTTGCCGTATTAGCTAATGGAACAGCCAGCAAATATTGCGCTACACTGTCCTTATCTATTGAAGAAAAAACATGCTCTGCATTTGTCCAGTCGGGAGTGCCTTTCAGTTTTGTATGAGCTAACTGATTGACGAATGCCGATTTATAGGCAGTACTGCTATCCATTTCGGGCATGATATCTTTTGCAGTAAAATTCATAGACGTATCATAAAATAAATATTGTGGAAGTTTCATCCGCAATAGCAGGCTGGAACTGTCTATCCAGGCTGTGCCGCCTTTCCATCCGGCTACATTCGGCGGGTTGAGTAAAATCTGGTTGAGTGCACGTTCCATAAAAACAAGACTATCCGGACTTTCAAACACAACAGGAACTATACGAAAAATACCCGCTAATAACTCAACTGGTGTTTTGATGCGATTGCCCATGTTTTCAGCCATATAAAACCAATCGGACTGAATAATTTCGGTGAGCAGTTTACGGATATCATAATTTGAACTAAAGAAATTTGCGGACAGTTGTTTGACGCGTGTAGCGTTGCCATTTTCATTCACAAAATGCCTGTATATTTTTTCTGTAATATGGTAAGCCGTTTGTGGATTGGCTAAGAGCATATCTATTACATCATCACCGTTAAAACTGCCACTCTTACCAAATATAGTTTTCATTCCTGCATCATGCCACTGCCAGCGAAATTTGAAATTACCTGTTTTGTCAAATCCCCAACCGGTAAAAGCTCTTGCTGCTTCCTTTACATCTTGTTCCGAATAATTGCCCCTGCCAAGCGTGAATAATTCCATCACTTCTCTCGCAAAATTTTCGTTGGGATGTTCCTTGCGGTTTTGTTGTCCGTTTAGAAATTGGAGCATAGCAGGAGTTTTGGCTACAGACTTTAATAAATCGCCAAAATTTCCAAGCGCTTGTTGCCGGATGATATCGAGATAAAGCTGATCGAAGTAGGGATTGGCAGAACGGCAAGCTAAGTTGGAATGCCAAAAAAGACTCATCTTTTCTTGAAGCTGGTTGCTGTTGTTTATCATTTGCTGAAACCACAAACTGTTCAACTCAAAAACATTAGACTTGAGTAAGTTCTTTAAGTCTTTTATTTTGTCGTCTGTATTGTTTTTGAAAATTTCTTTGGCTTTTTCTACATCTTCTTGAGATACGGTTTCCAATTTCTGACAGACGGAATTATTATTAAGCAACAGATTAATTTCTGCGTTTAAAGAAGAGGCACGTTTTATAATATCCGTTGATAATCCAAAACCGAAACGGTTATAAAGATGTTTTATTTTGGAGAATTCGCTTTGCATGCAAAATTAGACTCTAATAAAAGCAGAAAGTTTAACCTCGTAGGTTGGTATAGTTCGATTTTATAAGTAATTGATATTGTGATGCTTGTAAAATAACGATGCTTTTTATCACCTCGTAGGTCAAAAAAAAGAGGCGAAAGTTCGCCTCTTTTTTATATTTATTTTTTTAAAGTAAGATTATAAGCCCTCTTCGTCGTCAAAATCTTCTTCTTTCTCGTGAACTTTAGTTTTTATTTCACTTGATTTCTTCTGATAGTCTTGTCTGTTACCTTTAGGACGTTCTTCAAATTTGGATTTCTCATTTCCTTTTTTAGATTTTTTCCAGGCTTGCCATTGTTTGAATTGTTCTTCGCTTACAGTGGCTTTTATTTTTTCAACTCGCTCTTGATTCAATTTTTTAATATCCTGACCCATTGGAGAATACTTGTCTTTAACCTCTGTTTTAACTTTTACAGAATCTTGTTTTACTTGTTCTTTGTACTTAGCCTTAAGTGCATCTTTTTTCTGAATATAATCTAAATTGATTTTTTTAACTTGTTCATATTGCTCAGGGCTAAGATTCATTGCAACTTTCAGAGAATCAGCATTGCGAGTAGCTTTTTGCTCCGGTGTAACTTTTACAGGTTTGGTGTAGTTTTTAGGTTTTGGTGCATTGCTTTTAGATTTCGGATTACTGCCTTTTTGTGCAAATGTCAGGGCTGAAATGCTCATTAATACGATGAGTCCTAAGATGATTTTCTTCATGATTGATAAATATTTGAAAGATTAGATGAAATAATTGTGCCAACGTTTAATTCAAGCTTCTTAAAATATTGTTAAAACTGGTGCGTACTCAGTAACACGAGTGTACATGCCTCAACCGGGAGTATATGGTGTTGTTTACATAATATAAACAACTCCTCATTTTCTGTACCGGGATTAAAAATTACTCGCTTGGGTTTCAAAGAAAGGATATACTCGTAATATTCTTTTTGGCGTTTCGGGTTTAGGTAAAGAGATACGGTGTCTACCTGATGATAGTTTTTCCATTCCGTAACTATGGGAATATCACCAATAAAATTGGGTTCGAATCCGCAGGCAATCACATCATGCCCGTGTTGTTCCAGCATTTTCACGGCTTTATAGCTATACCTGTCCGGTTTTGGACTGGCACCTATTACTACTGTTTTCTTGTTCATGTTTAAAAGTAATCTATTATTTACAGATGGGCTAGTCTAAGTTCAAGTCTAGTTTCTTAATTAATTCTCTTACTGCCGGGTTTTCATCTATCATGATCAACAGTCGTTCTTTCGGAGTTTTATAGTCGCGTTTTACTTCCTGTTTTCTATCTAAATTAAATTTCAGATGAACAATAGGTTGTGTGCTTTTTCGAGTGAAATAGGAAACGATATCCATCTTGTGTAACTGTAATAATTCTAAGGAGATATTATTGGTTTCTGTAAATACAATTTCTTCGTTCTCCCAATGTGGCACTTGCCTGTCGGCAACGCTTAAAAATGCATTTTGTAATTTCTCCCTGTTTTCTTTTAAAAACTCTTTCCAAAGTAATTGCACCGTAACAGTTGTTAAATCTAGTTTTTCTTCAACTTGCTGAACTGTTGTTTGCTGCAAGTCTTTAAAAAGAGATTTTATGCCTGAGCGAGTAGGTAGTTCTTTTTTTTGTTTCTTCTCAGCCGGGGTGCTCGTGACAACTGCAGGGTTTTGTATTGTTCGTTTTGTTTCAGGTTGATCATTTAAATCAACGAGATGTTTACCCGGGATAGAAGTTTCTACAGGGATGGTTTTTGTCTTTGCGGTAATATTTTCAGGTGATTTTTTAACAGGAATTTTCTTGTTCAACCTGTCTTTAAACCATGTAATTAAATCATTCAGTTTTTTTTTTCGCCAAGCAATACGCTCAAGGTGTTTTCAATCTGCGTGTTGAGGAAACATATTTTAAGTAGAGCAACCTCAATCTGCAGGCGTTTGTTTTTTGATGTCTTATAGTCAATATCACATTGGTTAATGATTTGCAAAGCGTTTAACAAAAATGTTTGAGGAATCTGGGCAGCTTGTTCATTATAACGTACCTTCACATCCTCAGCACTTTCTAATAAGTCGGCAGTTTTTTCGTCTTTACAAACCAGCAAGTTCCGGATATGCTCCGCCAGTCCCTGCAAAAATATTTCACCATCAAACCCGTTATTGATGATTTCATTAAAGGCGTTCAGGCAAGCACCCGCATCTTCTTCCATGAAATACTCCGTAAAACGAAAATAATATTCATAGTCGAGAATATTGAGGTTTTGAATAACATCCTGATAATTCAATGTTTTGCCCGAAAACCCTACTATCTTATCAAACAAACTCAAAGCATCGCGCATACCACCGTCAGCCTTGCGAGCGATGACATGTAAAGCACTTTCTTCAGCCTGCACGTGCTCATTGTCACAAATTTTATGCAATTGTTTCACGATATCTTTTTCGGAGATACGTTTAAAATCAAAAATCTGGCAACGCGATAAAATGGTTGGGATAATCTTATGTTTTTCCGTAGTAGCCAAGATAAAAATGGCATAACTTGGTGGCTCTTCCAGTGTTTTCAAGAATGCATTAAAAGCACCCTGAGAGAGCATGTGTACCTCGTCAATGATATAGACTTTGTATTTGCCGCTTTGCGGAGCATAGCGCACCTGATCAACCAATTGGCGGATATCGTCCACACTATTGTTGGAAGCGGCATCTAACTCGAAAATATTAAATGATGCATTTTGGTTAAAAGAGGTGCAAGATG
Source organism: Chitinophagales bacterium (assembly GCA_035339455.1). Lineage (GTDB taxonomy): Bacteria > Bacteroidota > Bacteroidia > Chitinophagales > JADIYW01 > JADJSS01. The sequence goes on along the minus strand of DAOQII010000008.1, from coordinate 10,808 downwards.
GGCAGACATTACAAGGCTCTAAGTCAGCGTTGGGGTTCTCGCAGTTGATGGCTTTTGCCAGGATGCGTGCACAAGTGGTTTTGCCCACACCCCGCGGGCCACAAAACAGGAAAGACTGTGCCAGTTTGCCGGAAAGCAAAGCTTTTTTTAGCGTTTCAGACACTTGTTCTTGCCCCACGACATCTAAAAACTGGGCAGGGCGATATTTACGAGCCGAAACGATAAAATTTTCCATGCGGTAAAGATAGGGAAAGGGATATTGTTATGCACAATTCTGTATCATTTTTTTGAAAACAATGATAGCAATTGATTTAAAAATACTTTTGAATAAATTTTTTTGCATAATCATAATACACCGGAGAAAACAACAATATATGGAATAAAAGTAAGTAAATATAATTGAACTTTACAGTAGTGAAAATAATTAATATTATAATAGGTAAATGTATTTCATAGAATTCATTAAATAGTCTTTTTGCAATGAAGTTGATGTATTTAATTTCATTTAGATTGTTATTTAATATTACTATTATAAAAATGTAGAAAATGAAAACAAATACTGAAACTATTGAAATAGAAGATAGAGTATAACAGAAAGTCAACAGTTCGAAAAAAAGCAGAAGCTTAAAAGCAGATTTATAGATAAATGTGGGTGTATGAACTATAATAAAAGTATGAGTATTGGATTTAATATCATTTTCATAATCGTCGATTTGATGGAGTAGAATATTTCTGAGCCCGGCTAAGAAGAGCCATACAAAATAAACAAGAATGAAATTGAGTTTTAGTTTGATGTTTGTTCCTGTTAGAGAAAATGTATAAGCAGCGATAAAACAAGGCAGAACTTGCGCATAGATTGCATCGCAGATAATACCTGCAACTGGTCTTTCTTTTAGCCGCAATGGTGGGAATGCATAGACTATAAATAAAATGATTTCAATACTCAACAGGTAAAAGGTAATTCTTGTATTTGGCAAATACAACCAGGGTAATATAGCCAACACACAAAATGCAATCGGAATGACTACTATTAATAACTTATTAGCAGACAGAAAAATATTCGATTTACCGGCTATTTTATCTTGTTCTCTATCGTTCCAGTCATTTAATAAATAACCAATTCCGGCAATGCCAATTGCTGTAAGTATTGCTAAGAATAATAAGAAAAATACAGTCGTATTCCACGAATTGCCCATATAAATGACAACATAAATACCTGTAAATATCAGGCTGAATTTATATTGTACTTTATCGAAGATTCTATGATATAGCGAAATCATGAAATTAAGATACAACTATAAATCTTCTTTATTCAGATGATTCATTTGCAGTTGATAAATATTTTGAAGAAAATAGCGATGTTTGCCTTTCTCAATATCATATTCAGGCTTGTATAGCTTTACTTCAAAAAAATCGACAGGAAAAATATATTTTTCCCAATTGTCTATTTTTGCTATACCCGTAAGCTCTTGAAACTCGTTGGAAATTGAAAGATTCTCAAAATCGTTCAGGGGAATATCAATCGTTTTGATAAAAACAATGACAAACCCGATCTCTCTTACCATATCAACAAATTTGTTCAAGTCTGTTACTTCGTAATGGTAAGCCTTGTTTATTTTTGTTATTTCACTGTCTATTTTGCGTTGGATAAACCAGTTTTTTGATATTCGCCTGAATAAGTCTTTTATATAAATTTCTCCGCCCGGTTTTAACACTTTCCACATAGCATTGAGCAATTTCTCTTTATCTGTTGAATGACCGAAAGATTCTAAAAAATAAATTTTATCAAAAGTTTCTTTATGAAATAACTTGTCGCTAACATGATAGTCAAATACCTGTGCAGTTATATGTTTGTGCAAATTCTCATTTGTAATATGCTGATTCGCAATGTTAATTTGTTTTTCTGATATGGATATGGCATCTATGGTACAACCTGTATTGCGTGCAAAGTATCTGGCAGGACCACATACACCACAACCTGCATCCAGTACTCTGTCGCAGGTTTTAATATCAATTTGTTTAAGCTGATATTCTAATAGGTTGTCCGTATTGTTTGTTCTAAAGGCTTGTATGATTTCACCATAAACCTGATGAAAAGCATCATAGTTTTTGTCATAGAATTTACCTACGTTTAGTGAATGTTGGGCACTGTTTTTTTTATTAACTTTATTTCTAAAGAAGAACATGTATTTATTTAGATGTTGAAAATACTAAAAATTCACCATGAGAAAAGTTTTTAAAGCAGATAATTTAGAAGCAGAATTTCAGAAGAACGGTTATGTTATTGTACCTTTCTTGTCTGAAGCTGAAGTTGATTATCTTAAAGAAAAATATTTTGAAACCCTGAATGAAAGCGGAGGAAATATTAATGAAGATGATGTGGCTATTAAAGACAAAATTTCATATGATTTTACTTTCATCAATAAAAATATTGCTTACAAAAAGTTAGTGTTTAATATTATTAGAGAAAAATTTAAGCCTCACTATGACATTTATTTGGATAATTATGAACCCATAATTGCCAATTTTATACGTAAAAGAACGAATGACGGTGAGGTGCCATTGCATCAAAATTGGGCATTTGTTGACGAAAGAAAATGCACCAGTGTTTCTATCTGGTGTCCTCTGATAGACAGTAATGAAGCAAACGGAACATTAGAAATTACTCCCGGTTCGCATAAGCGTTTTGGTGAAATTCGTGGACCGATGATACCTTGGGAGTTGGAAAATATTAAACACGATATTATTGACAAGCACATGGTGCCCATGAATGTAAAAGCAGGGCAGGCTGTAATTTTAGATGATAGCGTGGTGCATTATTCCAATATTAACACAACAGAAGGATTACGGCTGACCATTCAATTAATTCTTATCCCGGCAGAAGTAAACTCTATACACTATCATATGAATCCAGAAAAAAGTAAAACAAAGGTGGAAGTTTTAGAAGTTGACCATGAATTTTACATGAATTTTAATCCATGGAAAAAACCCGAAAATGTAAAAGTGCTGAAATCCTTTTCGTATCAACCTTTTGATATGAGTTTGTCAGAATTTCAAAACGGACTGTTCAATATGCGTATTGATGATAAAGACGCACCACCCAGAAAATACTCGGTGTGGGATAAACTCAAATCCTTTTTAAATTAATACTATTGCCATGAAATAAAATCTACATGCTTCAACTTAAAAATTCATACTTACAACAACACCTTTCGGTAAACGGATATTTTACAATTCCTTTTGTAAATAATGAAATTATACAACAGCTAAAGGAGATTTATCAAAAGAATTTTGATGACACATTGACTCCATTTTATTCCACTTCCTTTCATCCTGATGTAGACTTGAAAAAGCGGATTAATGAAGAAGTATTGAATTTGATACAAGCCGATGTAGAGCAATTATTTTCTGACTTTACTATCTTAGGAACTTCCTTTCTCAAAAAGAAAAGCAATCAAGAAAACCCGTTGCCCTTGCATCAGGATTGGACAGTAACAGACGAAGAGAAATATGGTTCATTTACCATTTGGATTCCCTTGCAAGATACAGACGAACAGAACGGTGCAATTCGCATTATTCCGGGAAGCCATCTTATAGACACGCAATTAAGAGCACCCAGCTTGCCTGTTTCATTTGAGAAAGACAGGGCCTTGTTTGATAAACATTTACAAACACTGCCACTAAAAGCAGGAGAGGCTTTTGTTTTTAATCAAAAGTTGATGCATGCCTCATTCGGCAATTCAAGCAGTACTGACAGATTAGCATTAACGATAGGACTGATTCCTAAAAATGCACCATTGTTTATGCTGTATTATGATAAGCAAGCACGAAAGGTGAAACGTTATTCAATGCCAGATGATATGTTTTTGCGTTATCCTGAAATTATAGATAAGCCAATGCTGGGACAGCTGGAGGATGAATTTACTTATCATCCTGCATCCCTTTCAGAAAAGACATTTAAAGAGAAATTATATCAAAACCGGCTAAAACATTCAACTATGGAATCTTTATTTAAAAGCGAAGAGCATCAACAATACTTTGAAGAAAATGGGTATATTAAAATAGATGCAATAGATAAAAATGACATTCAGCAATTAATTGATTTCTTATTCCAATCAGGAATAAAGAAGGAAACAGGCTACGGGTTTTATGTTGGCATGGATCATGAAAATAAACAACTTGTAAAAGAGATGATGCAACGCATTGAAGATATTGCCATGCCGAAAGTTGCACCTTATCTGAAAGATTATAAGCTCATCACGGCAAGTTATGTAATAAAAGATCCTCATCCGCATGGTATAGTGCCCCCTCACCAAGACTGGACTTTTGTAGAAGATGAAACCCGACATTGCTCCGTTACTTGTTGGATACCCTTGGTAGATACCAATATGGAAAATGGGTGCATGGGGGTAATTAAAGGAAGTAATCATTTCTTTAAAAGTGTACGGCCTTCGCCTTCGCCACAAGTGCCTTCGCCGTTAGCAAAACACATGTTTTCACTTTTCCCATATTTTGAGTTGTTGCCTATGAAAGCAGGGGAAGCATTAATCTTTGACAATCGAACATTTCATGCGTCACCGCCAAATATAACAGAACAACCCAGATTGGCAATTGGGTTGAGCTTTACGCAGAAAAATGCTGAACTGCGACATTACTATTGCAAGCCGGGTACAAAAGACACCTTGCTCAAGTATAAAATAGATCCTGAGTTTTTTACAAGATATGATAATAAATCACTTTCGGAATTGTATAATAAAGGTGGTCTTATTGAAGGCTATGAGATGATGGGAGAAATGCCCTTTGTCTGGGAAGATTTAACAAAAGAAGAGATGAAAAAAAGAGTGCTGGCAACAGGAAATGTCTATAATAAAGAGCTAACTGATTATATGAAAGGATTGTTTAGTAAATATATGAAAGACGGGATAATACAGAAAGTAAAAGGATTTATTTCAAGAATTAACCCCATGCGCTTAGTGCGAAATAATGGATAATTTAAATCCAGATATGAGCTCAGCTTTACAAAAGCTATTAGCCTTGCAAGGCTTCTGTATTTTCAGAATGCTACATGAGGATGATATATTAAAATTAAATTCTTATTGTAATACACTTTTTGATAACCATAAGCAAGAGTTTGTATCTTCTTCGCATTTTTTGCCTTATGATGAATCCGTACGCATTAACAATATCTTGCATGCTATTCTCAATAAGCCATTCGTTGAGATGTTTCCCTACTTACAATTGCTTGGCGGAACACTTGCAGCAAAATACAAAAGTAGCAGCATTTTGAAAGCACATAATGACTGGAGTATTGTGGACGAGTCGCATTATAATTCGTATAATTTATGGATTCCATTGGTAGATACAAATAAAGAAAACGGCACACTGGGTTTGATCCCAGGTTCACACTTATGGAAACAAAATTTGCGCGGGTTAAATATACCCGGCAGTTTTGAAAAATATACAGACAAATTAATGAAGACAGGCTACGAGCCCGCATTGCAAGCCGGAGAAGTTATATTATACAATCATAAACTAGTGCATTACTCCAGACCAAATACTACAGCAAAGCCACGTCATGTTGCAATAATAGGTGCAAAAGACAAAGACGCCGAATTACAGGTTTCATTTTGTTTGGATGGGAAAAATATCGAAACCTACAAAGCCCAGGAAGAAGATTTTTATGTGTTTGATGCAGAATTGATAAAGCAACGCAATAGATTGATTAATACACAAACTATATTGCAGACAAATGTTTCGTGGACAGAAATTGAAGTTGAGTTTAAAACAAACTTACCGGAAATGTTCCTTAATCTTATCCCAGAAAGACAATCGTTTATTACCAAACTTCTCCAAAAAATCAATCTTTGAAATAGCAGGATGATTGTAAGCAATCTTTTCGGCGTCTAATGCATTAGCCGGTGTCTCATAAATGTCTTTTCCAAAATCAGCAAAGTCAAGCAGAAAGTCTTCAGGCATAGTATAGCGGTTGATCTCATTGTGTGCATTTCGATAATGAAATAACATAGGAGCTCCTTTTGATTTTATTCCGGATGTGATGGCTATTCGGATTTTATCTGAGGTATTGGCAGATGAGTAATGTATCAGGCTCTGGTTTAGAATTACTGCTTCTCCTGCTACTGCATTAGTCGGTATACCACATCTTAATACCGCATCAAAATATTTTAGAAAATAGAAAGGGATGGTAGGTGCTCTTAAAGCAAACATCTTTTGAGCCTGACTTTTGGGTACAACAAACAACGTACCGTTATCGGCATTTGTATCAATAAGCGGAGTCCAGATATTAATGGCTACGAACTGCTTTTCATCTACAATCGTCCAATCCTGATGCGGTGACACAGCTGAATTTTTACCTGATGTTTTATACAGATAAGAAGAACCGAAATAGGTATAATTGGTAAATATTTTTTCAAAATGCTGTTCAAAAATCGGATAGATAGCTTCTTTGATTTCTGTTTTTTTTTGTTTTTCATTAAGAAAAGAAGAAGCACTAAAATTATCTTCGGAAAGATTGTGGTGGTGCGTGTAAAAGAGTGAAATTAATTTCTCAATTTCTTGTTTTGTTAACAGTGGTATTTTAACAAACCCGAATTCGTCAAATGCATTTTGTAATGCTTTGTCTTTAAATATGGGCGCTATCATAAGAATATGTGTTCTTTTAATTTATCAAAGAAACCCAACTGCTTTTGCTTCCCATATCTAGCTTCTAGTATTTCTGGTGTTAATACAGGAAAATTATAATCAGTAAACCCTATTGATTTACCTATTTTTGGGCGGAGCATGTTTTCGCAATTATCAAACTGAGTATAACTGGTAAAAAAATCATCTTCTTCTTCAAATCGTTCTATCTTGTTTTTTTCTTTGTCGTGATAACTAATCGTAATTTTTGCTTCTCTGTGTGTAACAAAGATATTAGTTGCTATTCTAATTTCGTTTGATAAATTTGGTGGTGAATAATGAAGAATACTGTTGTCAAATAAGATAGCTTCTCCTGCTTTCATATAAACTGGCTGCATGTATCTTTTTATGACAGCGTAATGTTTGTCATAAATATTTGTGATGGTTGCGTTCCGATAGGTTGGAAATATTCGATGACTTTTGGGAATAAGAAACAAGGCCCCGTTTTTTTCATTCGTATCGCAGAGTGGCGACCAAACATTTACACCCATAAATATACTTTCATCAACTAAAGACATATCCTGATGTACAAAGATGCATCCGGTAAAGTGCAACAAGCGAAATTTGTAAAAGATTAAATATGTTTTAGACAATCGAACTAAAATAGGTTGTCCGTGCACAATATTAATTAAGTCCCTGGTAATCCAAAAAATTATCAGGGATTTTTTTATGTAATTCAGGAGTATTTTAAATAGCTGAGTTCAAGCTACAAATATAGTTGATAAAATAATAATACGATTTTCTACGGCAGAAAATTCCTACTTCGATGCTGTTCCAAAATCATGTTTACGCACTTAGATTGTGTTTTTCTTGCTATTAGTAGAATCTTGATATGTATAGTATCTAACGCAGAAATATCTCCAAATCTATTAAAATGTTGATTTATTGTATAATCTAATATATTATACTAATTTGATTATTTATTAAATTAGTCTTCAATAAGATACACGGAATAAATTTCGTGAATATCTAAGATGTTGTCCAAGTTTTATTTAAATGTTTTTTATTGTAATTAGTTGATTATTATGTAATTAACTTTAAAAATAGTATAAAAATATGTTACAAATCTTAGATTTTGTGTTAATTATATTTATGTAACTTAACAGGCAGTATTCAAATATTTTATAATAAAACTTGCGGAATGATAAAATATTTCATAAATTCGATGAAATTTATTGATTATGAGAAAAAATTTACTTTACATTTTTCTAACTTTTTTTTATACTACATCATTATTTGCAGGTTCAAATAATGATGTAGGTAACGAGAAAAAGAATATAGTTCTTAATGATAAATCATTTTCTATAGAAGAAAATATACGAGTTAACCCTGACGACCAAACGGTTACAAAAATTATTTATGGAGTTGGTGGCCATTCCAGAATCTGAAGCAAGAAGACGAAGATATTTCGTTGCGTTCAGCAACAGGTAAGTATTTTAGATCTGAGAACGGTACAATGCAAGCCATCATAGGTGCAGGTAATGTTCATTATCAAGAAAACGGAAAATGGAAAACCATTTTATCAAATATCTTTTCCAATACTACCGGAAGACATACTGATTTGGCATTTTCAGCACCGTATAACCAGCATAAAATTTATTTTCCAAATTCACCGGGTAAGTCAATAATTACGGAAATCTATGGTCAAGAATTTTCGGATTGGGGTACGCCTGCATTAGTTTGGTTAGATAAAAAAGGTAAAGAAATTGCAGAAGTTCAAATAAATTCCGGATGTGTAGGTTCGCCTGATAATTTAGAGTTAGACTATAAAGAAATATTTCCTTTTGTTGATGCAAAAATTATAAATTCTACAACCAGTAAAGAACTCAAATATATACTGACAAACAGAGCCATATTAGATAATAAACCTACAGATGCCGTGTATTTGGCCTTTCGCGAAAACATTAATTTTGACAAATCATGGAAATTAAATACACTGTCTGCTGAAAAAAATATCGCGGAAAAATTAGGAGTAGAACAAGTTGCAAAATATTATTTTTCTCAAAACGGCAAGGCTATATTAGAAATTAATAATCCCATTTACCACGATTTAGTTTCTTTAGGGACTTGTGCTGATCCCGACTTTGATAATTCTAAAAATAATGAAGATGCTTATTTTGAGGGTTCTTATTTAATTAAAAATGAAAAGAAAAACTCATTTACCTCATATATTCTTATTCCATTAGAGTGGCTCTCTAAACCGGAAAGAAAATTCCCGATAACGATAGACCCAACAACGAATTATTATCCCGGCGGTACATTTCCTACCTATACAGCAAACAGATCAGGAAATAGCGGAGATTGGGAATGTTTTGCAGGTACTTATGCCGGCAGAACCTATCAGTTTGATATTAGTTATGGATGGGTGGATGATTCTTGGCCTTTCAGTAATCCTTATATGGATGGATATGCGTCATTTGATTTAAGTGCGATACCAGACAATGCAGTAATAAATTCAGCGACCACTTATTGGTATCGCTATGCCGGCAGAACTTGTGGAGATGCCATCAATTTGAAACATGGCATGGTGCAATACAATGAAAATCTGGCAGAATCTTATGATTGTAATGTTGATGGAAATAGAAGTAGAAATAATAACGGCTACTACTCGGGTACAGGTAAAAATGGAACTGGTTGGCAAAGCCAAGCGGCAAATACAAGCGATATTACCAATTCATTGTCCGGAAACAAATTTACAGCAGGTTGGGCTTATAACGGAGGTGATGACTGTTGTACTTTTGTTTGTGGTGGAGATGATGGTGACTATCACCATATCTATGGCAACCAGCATTCCACAAATAAACCATATATTTCTATTTATTACTGTGTTAAACCAACGATAACTACGCAGCCGGTTGGGCAGCTATTATGCAAAGCGAATACGATGAATGCCCTTTCTGTAGTTGCTACAGGTACTGGTCTAACTTATCAATGGCAGGCAAGTAATTATACTAGTTGTAGTGCTGCTACATCTGGTAGTTGGCAAAATATTACTGGTGCAACCTCATCTTCCTATACACCACCTAAAATTGCGGGTACACGCTTATATCGTGTAATTGTAACTGCTGATTGCCCGACTAGTGTTTCAGGATATCAAGTAACTTCCAGCTGTGTGGTAGTTACTGTAAACCCTATGGATGGTTCTGTTTCTGGTACAACAACAGGACATCCGTATGCTACAGGAGATAATGCCCCTCCAATTCAAACCGGTATTTGTGGAAACACTATATTACCAAGCTCTTCTAATGTGATGAGCGCATTATTACCTGGGGCAATAGGTGCTGCAAATAATATTACTACATTTAGTTGGTCTGCCACAGGCGGATCATTTTCGCCTACAACGGGTACCACTACAACATGGACAGCTCCAGCTACTCCCGGTAGCTATACTATTACAGTAACTCAACAGGATGGCTGTGCAGATGCAGATGCTACCAAAACTTGTCCTGTTATTGTTGGTTCTCCTGCTTGTGATTATATTTATGTAGCAGAAACAGGGGGAGCTGATGCAGTAGGTTGTGGAGGACCTAATAATCCATGTAGAACATTAACAGGTTCTGATGGTGCACTAAATAAGGTAAGTGCCACACGAAATTATATCCGGATGGCTACAGGTACATATACTGAATCTAATATTGTTGATTTGCAATCTAATTTAATTATTGAAGGTCGCTATACGGTTTCAGGTGGATTGTGGTCAAAATCTTCTAATACTGGTGCAAGCACTTCTATTTCTTGTAGTGGCATAGGTGATGGAACAGATGCCACCCTGCAACAACATGTGATGGGTTTTAGATCTGATAATGATGATAATTGGAAATTAATTGACTTAAACATAACTACAGTTGCTGCAAGTGGACAGACCAGTGTAGGAAATGGGAAATCAAATTATGGTATCTATATTGCTAATGGTTCTACAGGTTACGAAATTACGAGATGTAATGTTACCTCTGGTGCAGCAACAAAAGGTTTAGGACGTACTGATGGAACAGGTTTTGATGGGACAGCAGGGACAGCGGGGTCAACTGGTGGAAATGGTAATAACCAATCAAGCAATGGCTGTAATAGTGGCTGTAGTAGTGGGGCTGGAGGCAGTGGCGGTGGCGGTGGAG
>DAOQII010000007.1:0-21209 GCA_035339455.1 Chitinophagales bacterium | reverse complement strand
AAAACCGAGCAATGAAACTCGCTTATTGGAAGCTGACATCTTATTAAGGCAAAATAAAACCCATGCGGCTAAAGTCATATTTTATTCCCTGCTGCCCAAGACCACAGACCGTCTGCAAGCTACTGCATATAATGGCTTAGCCAGCTGTTATTATATAGATTCGGAGTTGGATAGTGCAGAACATGCTTATTTACAAGCCTTACAAATCTATTCAAGGATATATGACAACAAGCATACTCGATATGCTCAGGTGCTTTATAATTTAGGTTTGATATATGGTGAACAAAATGACCTGAATCGTTCCGAAAAGTATTTTACTGAAGCCTTGTACTTGTATGAAAAACGCTTGCCACAAAACCACCCGCGCATTGCAGAGGCGCATGCCACTTTAGGTGGTTTGTTTATGAATAAAGATGATGTAGAATCGGCGTTGTACCATTTTAATCAAGATAAAAAAATAACGGAAGCCATTTATGGAAAACAAGCTACGGAGGCATTTTATGCTTATTTGAATTGTGGCACGACTTACGCTTTAAAAGAAGAATATATTGATGCCAAAAATGAATTGAAAACGGCATACGTCATTAGTCATAAGACATTCAAAAATGCGCATTACCAAAAAGCGCTGGCAGCACTAGAGCTGAGCAAAGTATATAAAAATATGCACCTGTTAGACAGTGCTTTATTTTATTTGCAAGAAGCTGAAGATATGGAATTGGTACTTAATCCTGTTTCTTATCGGCTTATCGATATTTATTATGAATTGGGTGAAGTGCACCGTTTGCTTCAACACTATAAAATCAGTCGGCAGTATTTTCAAAAATCTTTAGATTGCAGCACACAGATTTTGGGTGAAAATAATTCTTACCGGATAGATGCTTATCGCGGTATGGCAATTAACGAACTGGCTCAACATCATTTAGCACAAGCCGAAAACTACATTAATAAAGCTAAAATTATATGCACCGATAAATTTGGAAACATAACAAATAAACCTGACTACTGGCAAATTGAGTTAATTCGTTTTAAAATAAACAGTGAAAAATTTGAGTTACATAAACCTTCTGCTGATGACATAAAAAATGAAATTAAACAATTACAATCTTGTTTGATTTTAGCACAGAACGTGAAAAATTCATACTATACTCAAGAAAATAAATTGTACTACAATCGCAAAATTGATGAACTGAATCAAACGGCATTATATCTGCTTACACAATTTTACCCCCGGCAAGATACTTGGTTTTTAAATGAAGTTTGGTTTTTTGCACAAAGCAGTAAAGCCAATTTATTGCGTTCCCGCTTACAAGACTTTGAAACGGAGAAATCCATCCCTCAATTATTTCGTACGCAATATGACGACATCAAAAAGCAGATTTATTTTTTTGAACAAAACGGACAGTATGATTCCTTGTATTTTTATCAAAAGCAATATGCGGAGTTGGTGCAAAAAATTGGTAAGGCCTATCCCAAATATTTTGCTTTGCGTTTTGACGAGCATATTATTTCCATAAAAGAAATTCAACAATCCTTATCTGCCAATGAACAATATTTTTCTTTCTATACTGCCGGAGATTTTTATTATTTGTATGCCATCGACAAATTTAGTGTCAAAAATATACGTCTTGCCAATACAGCATTTACTGACAGCTTGATAGGGGTTTTGAATACCGCTGTAGCTGAGAAAAAATATCATAAACAAAAGGGAACAGCGATATTTAAACTCTTGTTTAGTCAGGTTACACTATTAGAACATATTACAATTGAGCCTTCGGGCAATATTTCTTTTCTGCCTTTTGATATTCTATCAGAAGACGGACAACATTATTTTTTAGAAGACCACACAACGGTGTTTTCTTTTTCTGCCAATACCTTTTTTCATAAAAAAAATACAGCGACAGAAAGCAATTGCTTGGCCATTTTTCCCAATTTTTCAGGTTCCGGTTTATCGGTTTTAAATTTTCAATTAGAAAAAGAAAGCATAAATAAACTGAATGACGTATCCATCTTATCAGGGCAATATGCTACGAAAAAAGCGGTCGTCTGGAATTTACCTAAATTCGGTGTCATACATTTCGGTACGCATTTATTGTATGATACCTTGCGCCCGCTTATGTCAAAACTCATGCTCAGCAATGGCGAGTATTTGGCTTTGGATGAAATATGGAAATTACAAACTCCCGCACAATTTGTGTGTCTGGCTGCCTGTAAAAGCAATGCCGGAAAATGGCAACAAGGCGAAGGGTTGCAAAATTTTGCCTGGGCGTTTGAATATGCCGGTGCTGCTAATGTACTGGCTACACGTTGGGATGCCGCAGATGAGGCTACGGCTAAACTTATGGCAGATTTTTATGGCTTACTGAAGTCGGGAAAAAACAAGACTGAAGCACTGCAATCAGCCAAAATGCATTATTTGAAAAATGCAGATGCCATAGCTGCTCAACCTTTTTTCTGGTCGCACTTAATTTTGTACGGCAACCACGATGAAATCAAACTGAAACCAAAATTTTTAGCACATTTTTGGTGGATGCCTGTAATACTTTTAATTTGTTTCCTTATCGGAATTAGTGCTATATACAAATGGAAAAATAAATGATTTATTTTAATCCTGCTTTTGCCGAAATGTCCAACATGCGGTCTATCGGAATTTTTGCTGCCACACGTAATGTTTCTTCCATCTGCAATTCAGGTACTTCATATTTCAAACACAAATATACTTTTTCCAATGTGTTTAATTTCATGTGCGGGCAATCATTGCAGGCACAGTTGTTTTCGGGCGGTGCGGGGATAAATGTTTTATTAGGTGATGCTTCCATCATCTTATGTAATATTCCCGTTTCGGTAGCTACAATATATTCTTGAGAGTCATCTATCATAGTATATTTCAGCAAGTTGGTGGTAGAACCGATATAGTCTGCCATATCGAGCAATGCTGCTTCGCATTCCGGGTGGGCTATCAGTTTGGCTTCCGGATATTTTTCCTGCAAAGCAATGATTTTATCCAGTGAAAAAATTTCGTGTACCATACAAGCACCATCCCAAAGCACCATATCTCTGTTGAGTTTTTTCACCAGATACGCCCCTAAGTTTTTATCCGGAGCGAAAATGATTCCTTGTTCTTCAGGAATGGAGTTGACTATAATTTCGGCATTGGAAGAGGTAACGATATAATCGCTGAGTGCTTTAATTTCTGCCGTGCAGTTGATATAAGAAACCACGGCGAAGCCGGGAAATTTTTTTTTGAAAGCGGCAAAATCTTCCGCAGGGCAACTTTCTGCCAAACTACACCCGGCATTCAAATCCGGAAGTATCACTTTCTTGGTTGGGTTGAGGATTTTCGCTGTTTCTGCCATAAAATGCACTCCTGCAAACAAGATGATGTCGGCTGTTGTTTTTTCGGCTTGCTGTGCAAGTTGCAAGCTGTCACCGATAAAATCTGCGATGTCTTGTATGTCTGCGGTTTGGTAATAATGGGCTAAAATCACTGCATTTTTTTCTTTTTTCATGCGGTCAATTTCAGCAAACAAATCCACAGTCGGGTCGATTTGCACGTCCAAAAATCCGCGCTCCGGAAGTTCTGCCAATTTATCTTTGATGTCTGTTTCGTTTGTCATGATGGTCGATTATGAAATTCAAAATTACGTTTTTTTTTGAGATTGACTAAAGCAGCTGCGACAGCATAAATAAAATAATAAGTATTTAAAAGAATTTTTTATTATACTTTATTAAGGATGTGGATTCGTTGAGAAAAAATTAATGCTTAATGATAGGTGTTTAATGATAAATGTTATTTCAGCGTTTTATGCACATGTTATGCACTTTTATTAAGTACTTTGTTTTCAGTGGTTTGGAAATATTTTATTGCATTAGTTTTTGTTTATTCAACAGTTGTGGATGGTGTTTGTTCACATGAATTGTGGATAGTTTACTGCTGTTTATTTTTGTTTTTCTTGTGTATTATCTGTGTTTAAATTTAGGAAAACTGCTCTTGTTGGTGGAGATATTTTTACAGCAAAACAGCACTTATAAAAAGTGCATTTTTATCTACTTGTATTCACGTTTGAATGCATTTATACACAAACACGTATGTTGAAAAATAATGTAATAAACTTAGGCATTCCGGATGAAATTCACAGGCATGTGTATAAGTGTATTTTAGAACTGATACAACTTGTGGAACATAATATATTGTTTCACTTTTTCTTCTACATAAAAATCAATTAGTTTATTTTCTTTAATCCGTTGTCTTATTTCGGTGGAGGAAATATCTATATAGCCGTAATTGATTTTTTTCATTTTAAATAACGATTCATTTTCATTTTTATCGCTTAATGATTTCCGTGCATAGACTAATATTTCAATATTATCACTTATCCATTTTGCTTCTTTCCACTCTTGAAATTTGTTCACATTGTCTTCGCCAATAATGAGCTTAAATTCTATTTCCGGATATTGTTTTTTTAAAGTTTTCAGCGTGATATGTGTATAAGATGGTTTATCCAGTTCAAATTCTAAAGTACAAACTTTGAAATAATCAATATCGTTTATACTCAAATTCAACATTTCTAATCGCTGCTGTTCATCAGCCAATTCCGCATTTAGTTTAAACGGATTTTGAGGAGACAGCACAAACCAGATTTCATCCAAATTTACAGCTTCACGCATGCGCGTAGCCACCAATAAATGCCCTATATGCACAGGATTAAATGAACCAAAAAACAAACCCACTTTCATGCTTGTATGTTTACTATACTGTAATAAATTTCTTCTGTTTTACTAATCATTATTTCTTTGTCGAATTTTTGTTGAATCATTTCTATTCCATTTTTGCTTATTGCTGAACGCTTATTTTCGTCTGTTAGAAATGTGTTTATTATTGTTGCAGCTTCATTTTTGTTGTTGTAAATATATCCGTTTTTACCATTTTCTATCATTTCTTTTGCTGTTTCAAAATTATGGCAAACAACAGGTACACCTGCAGACATGGCTTCGAGTACTGCAGTACCTAATCCTTCTTTTTTGGAAGTAAATAAAAATGTTGATATACTGTTGTAAAAAGTTTTCATGTCTTTTTGGAAACCTATAAAACGTATTTTGTCATTTTCATACAGTTGTTTATACGTATTGAATAGCGATCCATTACCTGCAATGACCAAACAAGCATTTTCATTTTTTTCAATCACATTTTTAAAAATGGCTATTGCCTCTTCTATATTTTTTTCATTTTCTAAAGCTGCAGCCACCCCAATAATTTGTGCATGATCTGGCAGTTGATATGCTTTATAAAAAGTACTATTTAGTTTATTTTTTTCATCCTGTTTAGTCTCAAATTTTGTTATATCCACGCCGGAATAAATAACAGTCAACTTCGATTTTTCTGTTATTACTTTTTGCATTACTTGTTGAACAGCTTCACTGATACAAATTATTTTTTTTACGCTGTCGTCGTTATATTTTTTATCAGTAAACCAAGATGAAGATGGAGAAAATAACACTCGTCTGTGCACCACAATTTTCCATTTTTCTTTAGCTATTAATTGACAACAATATACCATGGTATGTGCTTTGCTGTCGTGCACATGGATGATATCCGGTTTTAATTTTTTTATAAATTGCAGTACACTAAAAAAGGAAAGGTGATTCCGTATTCCATAAAATTGCAAGTTATTTTCAGCAGCATATTTTTCAAAGGCACTGTTATTTAATCCGATTACAACTTGATTCAGGTTTTTATTTTCCATCAAACAGGCTAACTGCTGTTCGCCGCCGCGCCAGGTTTTTGCCATGGTGATGTGTACTATTTTCAACATAAATCAAACCGACTTTATTTGTTTATTGTTGCCTAAATAACCTAAAATAAATACAATTAAAAACATGGAAGTGCCTAACTGATTTTCTAGAAATGCTTCCCACAAACAAACGAGCAATATATTCAGCATCAAAATAAACCACACGATTTTATTTTCGTTTAAGAAATAATAGGCCATATAAACAAATGAAATAAAACACAAAATGCCTAATATACTTCCGCAAGCAGCTAAAATAAACAAGTACTGACTATGTATTTTTGCCTGCACCTCTTCTTCAAATTTTGGATATTTTTGTTGGTATAATTGCTGCATTTCTTGTTTCACATCGCCAATACCTACACCAACTATTTTATGTTGCTGAAATATTTTATAACCTAATTGCAATGAAATAATCCGTCGGGTATCAGAATACTGATTTAAAGAGTCATCTTGATTTTCAAAAGCCTTTTTTCCTGTCATTGTATAATCTACTTTATTTTTCAGATAAGGATTTTTATAGACATTTATTAAGGCTATCACCACCAGTAAAAATATGCTCAATGCGAGTTTCACGTATTGCTTTTGTTCTATTTTTTTATAAATAAAATAAATGACTAAGGAGAGATAAGTTAGGACCAAACCACTTCGTGCTATCATTAAATGATTGACTAAAAAAAAGAAAATACCTGCAGCTAAATAGATTCCTTTTGCTGTTTTATTTTCAGTCATTTCATAAAGTCGCAAACAAAACAATATTCCAAATACCAATAACACCGAAAATGCAATATGATGGACCAATGTCGGAACACTTTGCCCAACAGATAATCGCATTAAAATATCAAAGTCTTGTAAACTGATTTGATAAAATGTCCAGATACATGCACCTAATAAAGCCAGCAAAAACCAATTCATCAAAAATTGCAGTTGCCCGGGTTTTAAAAGTTGTAAGGATATTAGGCTTAATGGTACGAGTACGAATGGTATTTTGTTTTTTATTACCTGTAAAAACTGTTGTTTATCAGCCGACCAAAACAGTGTAATTAAATATGCAAAAAATAGTACAGGTAAACTTAACAGCAAAAACTTTTGCTTCTTGCTTAGTAATTGAAAATTTGTATTTATATTTTTAACCCCATACAAAAAAAGCAGCCCAAAGCAGTACGTACCCACACTTTGCAAAAATTTGGAATAAAATAAACCGACTATCCAGACAGCTATACAGCAGGTGCCCAATACAGATATGTCGATTTTACGTTTAATTGCGGAACTTTATCAACAAATTTACTGTTTATCCGTTAAAAATATTCTAACTTTATGACCGTTGTGTCAGAATCCCTTATCCATAAAGAACGCCTTTTTGAGAAAGAATTTATGCCTCATGCCGATGCGTTGTATAATTTTGCTTACCAACTGAGCTATAACGATGATGATGCCAATGATTTGGTGCAAGAAACCTATATGAAAGCCTTCCGTTTTATTGATTCTTATCAGGAGGGAACTAATTCTAAGGCATGGTTGTTTAAAATATTGAAGAACATATTCATCAACGAGTACAGACGTAAAAAACGTGAGCCCGAAAAGATAGATTATGATGATGTGATTACCTTTTCGGACGAAGATGATGATAACAGTGCGGCTTATTTTGATTTACGCGAAGATTTGTTTGACAATATGATGGGTGATGAGATTACGAATGCGCTGAATAAGTTGCCCATTGAATTTAAGACGGTGATTTTGTTGTGCGATATTGAAGGGTTCTCTTATGAAGAGATTGCAAAAATAATTGATATCCCTATCGGAACTGTTCGCTCAAGATTACACCGTGCCCGCAATATGCTCAAACAATTACTGAAAGACTATGCCGATCAGATGGGATTTGAGGATAATGATGAATGTTGAATTCTTAATTCAATCTAATAAAATTTTAAATAATAACTCGTATATATTTTTTGTCTAATTACAAATTACTTTTTTATGCGACCAGTAACTCATATCTGCACCAATTGTCTTAAGGACATTCAGCTTATGCTGGATGGCGAATTAGACAGGCATAAAGAAAACCAGCTTAGAGAAGAGATTGAAAAATGTGCCACCTGTCAGGCGTATTATCAAGAGCAGTTCAACTACAAAAAACTCATTTCTCAAAAAGTTCAACGCCGCAGCTGTGGCGATGATTTAAAAGATGCCCTGCGATTGCGCATAAGAGGACTGGGATAATAAGTTCTTGATTCGGGCTATCCATTATCTCAAAATCAAAAATTATATTATTTTTCTTTTAGTGGGTCTTCAAATATTGGAATTTTTGTAGAAAACCTTTTATAAAACCCACTAGCTATAACACCGTGTCCAAAACCACATCCGGAGTTTTTATTTTCGGTTTCTTGTATAACTTTTATACCCGTTTTATAAAAATACAAGGTTACTTTACAAGATGTATCTTCTAAAGGACACTTATATTCAGCTTTGTTTTTTTCATAACTTAATGTGTCTAAAAAAGAACCAGAATTAAATGCGGGAGATCCCATATTTATATAGAAATTGAGAATTATCTTTTTGTCAGAAAATTTTTTTACTTGAATTTTCCCAATTTTAGTTGAGTTAGCATATTCAGTTTTATTATTCAAAATATAGGTTCCTGTTGGATCAACATATACCGATTGCTTAATAAAACCAGATAATAAGATAAATACCGATATGTATAAAAGAAACTTCATTTGTAACCCTGATAGATTAAATACCTAATACACCACCCGAATAATATCATCTTTTACTTCAAACTGTGCTTCGGGCTTTTTACTCAATACATATTTTCTGAATTCTTCCAATGGCGGATAGCCTACTTCACCAATAAAACAACGGGCATCATCTATCAATAAAATATGCTTGTGCGGTGATGCAAAAATAGTATCTATCTCGGCATAAATGGGGCAACCTGTATCTCCAAATCCTGTATCTCCACCGGAAAAATGACCATCTAACCAAAACAAAGCAGGTACTTTTAGTTGTTGAACTAATTCCGGAAGTTTTACAGAGCTGTCACCCAGCAGCAATTTTATTTTTGTATTGTTCCTAAACCTGTTTTTTGCCAGCTCATGTATAAAATCTACAATTTCAATGCTGTATAAGGTATCAAAATTGTTTTGTACGGCTTCGAGCATATCGCCCAAAAATGTACCCGTTTCTATAAAGGTCTTTACATTATATTTTGAGCCATAACTTTTTATGGCATCTTGTTTTACAACATGCGGCGGTGGCACAGGGTTTCCGGCTTTATTCCATTTAGAATAGCGATAACTGTGTACAAGTCCGTAGATACTGTCTTTGGCAAACTGTGGCAAAGCAGAAAATATATTTCTGAAGCGATATCTTTTTTCTATGGCTTGTTGTTCTACGGACGACATATTTATTTTTGTGTTGAAGTTTGAAATGGGATAAAATACATTTCGCTGAAATCGCGAAACTCCATGGCATTTTGTGGACAGTTGCGCACATAAGGTTGCAACAAACGATAATCAATATCGTAGTAAATAGGCAACATTACTGCATCATCTATCATTTGTTGATCTGCTTTTATATAATACTCATTTATTTCTTTTGGATCTACACAGTTTAAAGCCTTGTCCAAATACTCATCATACTTTTTATTTATATATCTGAATGAATTTATGCTTGTTTTTGTATTTATATCAGCAGGTACATATTTGCTGTGAAAAAGATTGAGAAAATTCTCACCATCAGGATAATCTGCTACCCAGCCTAAACGATAAAAATCAGCCTTAGCACTCTCTACAGCTTCAGTGTGTTGTGCCCAGGGAATCATCAGCAATTCCATTTTTATATTCAGATTTTCTTCCAGCATTTTTTTAATGGCTTCCGCCACAGATATATTTCTGCCGCCACCGCTGTTTAGTTCTAATATTATTTTTTGCAATCCTCTACCATTCGGATAACCGGCTTTTGCTAAATATTCTTTTGCCAAAACCGGATTAAAATGATATCCTTTTACTTGTTTAGCATCGTAGGTGCCTGTACCCGGTGGTATAGATCCGTATATAGCAGGAAATCCGGTTCCTTTTAAGGTGTATTTGCAGAGTCTTTCTCTGTCAACAGCATAACAAAATGCTTTTCGTAAATTGATATTATTAAAAATTTTACCCTGATGCTGAAAACCATAATACTGCAAGGACATAGTAGGCATATATTGCAACTGAAATTTTGCAAAAGCAGCTTGCAGTTTATTATCAGGATTTACTATTTCCCCAATCATTTCCAAGGGAAACTTATAAACTAAATCACTTTGCCCTTTTTGAAATTCCAGCAATTCATTTTTCTTGTCTTTTATAAAAGAAACACGTATGGCATTCAAATACGGAAGTTGGTTTCCATATTCGTCTTTCTTCCAGTATTTTTTGTTGCGCTCTAAAAAAACAGCCTGATTTGCACGAACTACTTTGAGATAGAACGGACCGGTACCAACTGCATGTTCTATCAACTCGCCGTATTTTTCTATGGCTTCGTGTGGATATACTTTTGCAAAAGCCAAGCCCAAGCGAGGTAAAAAAACTGAAAAAGGTTTATACAGTTCAATCTCTAAAGTAGTATCATTAATAACACGCACACCACTTACACCATCTTTGGGAATTATTTTTTGTTCGGTTAACGAATCGTATTCATTCGCTCCTTTCACTACATCTTTAAAAATCCAGAAACCTTGATTGTCTGCAGGGTGATGATAGCACAATCTGTCGAAACAATATTTTACATCCTGTGCTGTCATTTTTCTGCCCTTTCCATCAGGGAAACAAGCATCATCTTGAAAATACACATTATTATTTAATATAAATGTATATTTTGTTTTACTTTCATCTATTGTCCAGTATTTAGCCAGGTTGGGTATGACAGCCAGAGTACTGTCATCAAACGTGACCAGTCCTTCATAGATTTGTTCGATAATACGATGAGCAGTTACTTCCGTAATATTCAGCGGATAGAGTGTTTTGAAGTATTCTTCTTCATTATACCTGAATGTGCCGCCGTAATAGACACCGCCTTTTGCCGGAGTGAGTTTGAATTCACGTTTTGAAGCATCACCGCAAGACACTAAAACAAAGGCAAGTATAAAGAGTAGATAATTTCGCATACGGTCAGTAAAGTTTCAAAAATACAAAATATTGGTCTTGTTCACTAAAAATACTGAACTTTGCTTGATGAAAACAATACTCTTATTATTTATCTCGAATACCTTTATGGCATTTGCCTGGTATGGCAATTTAAAGAATGTCAATTTGAAAATGACACATGCCATTTTATTAAGCTGGGGCATTGCCTTTTTTGAGTATTGTTTTATGGTGCCGGCAAACAGGATTGGCTTTCGTACATTTTCGGCGTACCAACTCAAACTGATACAAGAAGTGATATCGCTGTTTGTATTTGTGTTGTTTGCGTATTTTTATTTGGGAGAAAAATTCAAATGGAATTACGCAATTAGTTTTATGTTTATATTTATGGCAGTATTGTTTATGTTTAAGAAGTAATAATTTTAACTACTTGAAAATTCTTTCAGATAATTTGCTTCCGTCATTTTGTGCATCCGTAGAGATTAATTCTCTTGATGATATTAATATTGCTGAAGAAACTCCATTACAAATAGACTATTATAATTTTTACAACGCTATATCTTCTGTTTATTCTTCTAAAATTGAAGGAGAAGCCATAGAATTAGATAGTTTTTTTAAACATAAATTCTTAAATGTTTCTTTTCAACAAAACTATACAGAAAAGACTGATGATTTATTTTCTGCTTACCAATTTATTTTTTCACACAATCTCACATACGATAACGTTATACATACCCATCAGCTTATTTCTCAACATTTATTGCCATCAGATCAACAAGGAAAAATCAGAACGAACCTCATGTATGTGGTAAATAAAGATGGAGGTATTGAATATGTTGCAGCAACACCGAATATTATACAAACGGAACTTATTGCACTATTTGAGGATATTCAATTTTTATTAAACGAACCCTTAGATTTTAAAGAGGTTTTTTATTATGCTGCATACATACATTTAGCGTTTGTAAAAATTCATCCATTTCAAGATGGAAACGGCAGAACAGCACGACTTTTAGAAAAATGGTTTTTAAAGGAAAAATTAGGAGAGAAAGCGATGGGTATTCAGTTAGAAAAAAATTATTTTAACAAATTAGAACTTTATTATTCAAATATAAAAAATATTGGAGTTGAATATATTGCCTTAAATTTTGAAAAAGCTATAAGTTTTCTCTTAATGACAATTAGTTCCTTACACTAATTTTTTCCGATGTCCTTTTTACCCGGAATGTTTTTAATCTCATTTTTAAATTCACTTTTTTCAATTACACCGTCCCCCCCATCTTCGTTATTCGTTTTACGTGGAACAATTGTTGGCATACTGAAGTCTGCTTTCACCGTTTCTTCAGCATCCCAGTTTTCTTTTATGGTAAGCGGTTTTGAGGTGAATGATTTTTCCGGCAAGGTTTTGTGCATATAGCTTCCGGAGTTTTCAATACCATTATTGTTTTTATCATCAATTATTTTTAAGGAGTAACTACCCGCAGGCAGTAATCCATAGTCCATTTTAATCGCCTGAGAATCACGTAAAATTCGTCTATCCCATACTTTACCCGAATTATCAGAAAGAATGACGATGTAATCGTTCTTAAAATCAGGTAATACTATGTTAATCAATAAGTTACCGCCTTTTTTTGGTGATACGCCCAAAATAGAAAAATCTTGCTTTTTGTTGTAATTTCCCAATAAATCAATCATTGCTGAGTCATTTATGGTCAGTTTGTACGGTACTCCATTTTTCCAGTCCGTTTTTAGTTCTAAACTTGATAAATCTTCCAAAACACGAATTTCGTAAGAAAGTTTTTGCCCGGCGCTATCTGTCAATGAAATTTTTGATGTGTCTGGTTTAGATGTCGTATAATTTGTTGACTTCAATTTCAGCTTTTTACCTTCAAAAACTTTTAAATTTTTGTAAGCACTGGTATCGGTAAAAAATAGTTGAGGCTTTTTCCATTTAGCAGATGCAATTCTTACAGGCAAGCTGTCAACCAAATTATTGTTCAAAAACAGCATCAACTGGTATCTGCCCGTATCACTTTTTAGATTAGGAAAATAAACAAGCAGTTTTTTTCCATCTTCTTGAGGGAATGATAAAGCAGTTAATGTACTGTCTTCTTTTAATGAAACCTTCCATTCATCCTTTTCAACAGCGTAAGGTTTATTTAATTCTAGTTTTATCATACCTCCATTTATAGTATTCTCAGAGCTGACTATTCTGTATTTTTCTGCTTCAGGAAGGAAATGGTGAATACTTAATGTATCTAAATTTGCATTCAGTACTAGAGCAGAATCGGTAAAACCTATTTTTTCTGTTGGTAAATCATAGTAGTAGTTCGCATTTTTATCAGTCAAGGTGTATATTTTATAACGTCCTTCTTTTACGTTTTCCAGAGAAAAACTACCATTGTTATCTATTTTGGTAGCATACATAGGTCGGGTTTTTGTAAAAGCCGTATCAGATAAATCAGAATAAATAACCAGATAAGTATTGTCTTCTAGCTTTCCATCAGCCGGTATTATTTTGCCTTTTATCTGAAGTGAGTCAATATAGCTTCCTGTTGAAAACAGGTATTTAAAATTAGGAAAAGCATTTCCTTCATTGTTGTCTTTAATATTATCACCAAAAAAAAGACTATATGTAGTATTGGGCAGGAGTACATTATCCTTAAATTTTATATGAAGGATGTTTCTTTCAATACTGATTTTAGGAAAAGGATCAATATTTGGAGAAATAATGACTTGACTTTTGATATTCGTTAATGGTTGTAACCACTCGTTAAAAGAGATTTTAATTTCTTTTCCGCTGTAGTTTAAAGATTTATTAGGTGGGTTTTCTGCTTTTATTTTCGGCGGATTTTTATCTCTTTCACCTCCGGTAGGTGCGGATATCTGAGCACAAGATGAAAGTATAAACGAGATAATTAGACAATTAAATAATGAGGTAATTGGTATAATTATCTTTTTACATGGGTTTATTTTATCCGGCTTTTTCAAATTTCCAAATTTGTTTTACTTACTCAGGTATACCATCAATACTGCTATATCTGCCGGGCTCACTCCGGATATTCTCCCGGCTTGCCCAACAGTTTCCGGCTTAATTTTATTCAGTTTTTGCCTGGCTTCAATACTTAATGACGGTATGCTGTTATAATCAAAATCGGGTTTTAGCTTCAGTTTCTCTACTTTTTGCATTTTACGCACCAGTTCTTTTTCTTTTTCTATATAGCCTTCATACTTTACACTTATCTCTGCTTGTTCCAAAAACTCATCTTCATACTTGCCGAGCAAAGTTTTTACAGCAGCCACATGTTCTGTCATATCCAATAAACCGATTTGTGGGCGAAGTACAATCTTTTCCAACTTCATTTTTTGGGGCAAAACTGTTGTGCCTTTTTCCACTAAATAGTTGTCTATTTCCTGAGGTTCAATACTGCTGTTTTTCAATAAGTCTATAATTTCATTGGTTGCTTTTTGCTTTTCTTCTACACGTTTCATCCGTTCTGCTTCAGCAAATCCCAGCTTATACGATAACTCAGTTAGGCGCAAATCAGCATTATCTTGCCGCAATAAAATTCTATATTCAGCTCTGGAGGTAAACATGCGGTAAGGTTCTTCTGTACCTTTACTTACTAAGTCATCTATCAACACACCAATATAGGCTTCATCCCTTTGCAATATCAACGGATCTTTTTCATTTACGACTAAATGAGCATTTATTCCAGCCATCATCCCTTGTGCTGCTGCTTCTTCATAACCTGTTGTTCCATTTATTTGCCCGGCAAAAAACAGATTTTTTATCAATTTTGTTTCTAAAGAACGCTTTAATTGTGTTGGCGGAAAATAATCATATTCTATGGCATAGCCCGGACGAAACATTTTTACCTGTTCAAATCCCGGTATCATTTTCAGCGCTTTATATTGTACATCTTCGGGTAATGAAGTTGAAAACCCGTTTACGTATATCTCTACCGTATTCCATCCTTCGGGTTCTACAAATATCTGATGTCGGTTTTTGTCGGCAAACCGATTGATTTTATCTTCTATGGAAGGGCAATAACGAGGACCCAAACCCTGAATTCTGCCCTGAAACATAGGAGATTTTTCAAATCCGGTTTTCAGTATTTCATGTACATCATCATTGGTATAAGTAATCCAGCAGCAACGTTGCTCTTTGGGTTTCTCTATGTTTTTGTAAGAAAAACCGACAATTTGGTCATCACCATTTTGCACCTCCATTTTGGTATAGTCTAATGAGCGTCCGTCAATCCGTGGAGGCGTTCCGGTTTTCATTCTACCACTTTCAAAGCCCAGGCTTACTAATTGTTCGGTAATACCTTTAGAAGATTTCTCTCCTGCCCTGCCGCCACCTAATTGTCTTTCACCGATATGGATGATACCATTCAGAAAAGTACCGTTGGTTAATACTACGGCTTTAGCTCTGATTTCTAGTCCTAAGCTGGTTTTTACACCACATGCTTTTCCATTTTCTTCTAAGATTTCAAACACCATATCTTGCCAGAAATCGATGTTTGGTGTATTTTCCAGCATTTCTCTCCATACCAAATGAAATTGCATACGGTCGTTTTGACTTCTGGGACTCCACATGGCTGGGCCTTTTGATAAATTCAGCATTCTGAATTGTATCATTGTCTTATCAGATACGATTCCTGAATAGCCACCCATGGCATCAATTTCTCGTATTATTTGTCCTTTTGCCACTCCACCCATGGCAGGGTTGCATGACATTTGCGCTATGGTTTGCATATTCATGGTGGCTAGCAATACTTTACTACCCATTTTAGCAGCAGCTACTGCAGCTTCGCATCCGGCATGACCAGCACCTACTACTATTACATCATATTCTGCGAACATGCTACAAAGATAGAGATAATACCAAACGTATTTATTAGTCTATTCAATAAAAATGCTATTGCTCCAAACCGGTAATACTTTGTAAAATATTTCTATATTTCACATTTTCTTGCACATGTTCATAAAGTGATTGTTTATTTTGTGTTGATTTGTTCCACGTGAAACAAGTTTTTTCTTTTTCTTAGGTCAATATTGTAGTTAACTCACATTTTTATAAACGTGTGAATATAAAGTCTGTGGATAGTGATGTTTCACGTGAAACATTATTTTTACTAAAAGAAGATTATTGGGATATTTCAATGCTAAAACAATCTAATCCTTTGTTGGTTTGGACCACACAGTAGTATAGCACTATTAATTCTAAAAAATCTATGCAAACTATGTGGTAAAAATTATTATTAAAATCTAACAAGACAATAATCTAATATCTCCTTGCTGGTAATCTGTTAATAAACTGAGTTCGGGTTAAGAAAATTAAGGTAAAAAAATAGTTGATTTCTCATTTTTTCCTCCAACTAAACATGGAGGAGGAATTAAAAGGAGGTGGTTCTATATAAAAAATCAACTATTTTTTTAATGAAACGCTTATCCCGAACTCAGGTTAATACATAAAACTCCTGAGTTCAAAAAAAGTAGTGTTACGCCAGATAAAATACTTAACCTGAATAAGCTTATGAGTATCAGCTCAGCTAAAAATTTGGATATAAAAAAAGCAACCCGTGTGGATTGCTTTATTTTATTTTAATGGAATGTATTTTTTAAAAATTAGGACAAAGTAATGGAGAATAGCGTTTTTTCTTTTCCAATGGTTTGCTGGTATAAATAATAGATGCTTCCAAAGCTCCGAAAGATTTGTCTGCTTTGCTTAAGTCTTTTCTGAAAGTAGCATCATAGCTCAATCCGATTTGTACTCCCGAAAAGGAAACGCCTGCAGATGCAATTACAGCTTGATTTCCATCATACCAAACTCCGGCAGAAACAGCAGTACGGAAAGGTTCATCTTTATTCAAACTAAATGCTACAGAAGTACCGCCGATAATTTGTTGTGCTTTTGCCTGACGCATATACATCATATTAGGAGAAATCAGAACAAAATCTTTGATGGTTACATTCAATCCGGCATGTGCATTCATGCGGTAAGCACGCTCATTATCTGAAGCAAAAAAGGTATCTTTTGCTTTAATGATATTAAACATGGAAAATCCTAAATAAGCACCTATCATTTTATTGAAACGACCTGTCCACATCAAACCGATATTCATATTCGGCTTAACGTATTTATCTTTAAAGAAGTTTTCCTTGTTATCTAAAGTGAGATCAAAACCGGTACCTGTAAACTGAGATTCAAAGGCTAAGTTGTTTACATCAATTCTGCGTTGAGTAAACCCGAATTGAAAGCCCGCACTCAGGTAATGATAAGAGTTTTTCTTTTGAGTCAATATTTTTTGATAAGCAAGAGACACCATCATCAAATTACTTTTTATCGACGACTGGCGGTCATTAGTAAATACTGCACCAACACCCAAAATATCACCATTCAGACGGTCGCGAAGCAAACCCACATCTCCGGAAAACGAAAACGTGTTATAGGGTGCCGGTTTTTGTATAGGAAGATACTGTAATCTATAATTGGCCACCAGTCTGTATAAAGAGTGAATCTGTCCGGTAAAAGAAGGATTCAGGTTGAGTGGCGAATTGTAAAACTGTGAGTACTTGTAGTCCTGCGCAAAACAATTGTTAAAAATACTTATAAAAAAAGTACTTAATAAAAAAGTAAAAAATAATTTTTTCATACTTTTCAAAATTTATTCACTTGTTGGTTAATGGTTTGAAATAAATATCTGTATTTATCCGTTGCTAATAAATCGTTGTGATATATTGTTACTAATATACCGTTAATTTTCCTTAAATGTAAAACAAAATCTGAAAAATCTTTCATTATTTGCTCATTTTTTTTCTCTGTCTGATAATAGGCAAATGTAGCATCCATCCAGACCGCTGGATGAATCTGAAGGTTGTAAACTTTATTTTCAGTCAAATTGTAAAATGGAAATGCCTGTGTAGTACCGGCTCTGCAACCAATCACATCTGGATAGGCTATAGAGTAGTCGTCAGTTATTTCTGCTTTAACCAATTCCTTATAGTAATCTGGAAAACGTATGTTTAAAAAATGCTGACGCGCAATGTTTGTTTTATTTCCGGTTATAGCGGTCAAAAGTTCAGCTTCTTGCAACAAGGTCAATTCTTTCAAGGCATCATAAGCAGGATGAATTCCGGTTGGGTAATTTGCAGAAGCAACCTGAAGAATCAGTTGTTCAAGTTTTTTGCTTTTTGGTGATACTTTGCTGTTGTTTACTCCTTCATCATTCAACAGAAAAAAGAAAACAGGCTGTAAGTTATACGATTCCAGCTCACGGAATATAAAATCATACACATCATAAGGATCTTGCTTTTTTTGGAATAAAACAGCCAGTGC
This sequence comes from Chitinophagales bacterium, assembly GCA_035339455.1. Classification (GTDB taxonomy): domain Bacteria; phylum Bacteroidota; class Bacteroidia; order Chitinophagales; family JADIYW01; genus JADJSS01. The sequence continues at coordinate 2,958 of DAOQII010000007.1, read as the reverse complement.
ATCTTTGGCAAAAATGTTGGGTGGATGCTTAAGCCAGTTTCTGCCCAAAAAACGATATGCTTGGTCTATATCAAAAGTGGGAATATACCGGAATGTATGTTCTTTAATTTCTAGCTGAGGAAAATGCCGGATTAACTCTTCTTTAAAATAAAACAACCACTCCTCTACTATCGGTCGAAAAGAAAATTCTTTTTTAGCTAAAATAGAATTAGATGACAGATAGCGACCATGTGCATCCGTAGTATGCGGTAAGTATTCTTCGTAGCGGGTGATTAAATAAAAAATGCATGAAAAAATATCAAACGAAATATTGAAATGTTCGTCGGTTTGAAAAAATACCGGCAAATTGTTTTCACGTGAAACATAAATGCGTTGTTCTGCAATCGTTTCTTCCAACAATAAATTATCCTGAAAAATACTAAATCCAGAAACTGGATTTATTCCGGCATATACCAACAAAATATCATCTTCATTTATGCTTTCATCTTTATTTTCGGTAACAAAATAAGTCATACCAAAATACTGTTCAAAAACAAAATCGAATACGTATTTTATCCTGTTGGTAACTTTTGGTGTGTAGATAACTATCATCGGTATCGCGAAATAAAATGTCTATTTTTAGTTCTGTAAAATACAGAGTTTTAAGGATGAGTGCACCATTTATTATACAATTACCGCAATTTGAAGGACCTTTCGATTTATTGTTGTTTTTTATTGAACGCGATGAGTTAAATATACATGATATTCCTATTTATAAGATAACTAATGATTTTTTAGATTATATTCAACATTTAGAAAGATTAAATATTGAAATTGCCAGCGAATTTATTTTAGTAGCAGCCACATTGATGCGCATAAAAGCAAAAATGTTGTTGCCTCGAAAAGAGTTGGATGATCAGGGTAATGAAATAGACCCGCGTCAGGAATTAGTACAACAACTTTTGGAGTACAAACGCTTTAAAGATGTTGTAGAAGTTTTGAAAGATATGGAAGGCAGTCGCTCTTTGCGATATGCCCGTGGCAACCAGAAAAATGAAGTTGACCAATTGGTGAAATTAATGGCTGAAGATGCAGATTTGGAAACGGTATCCTTGTTTAAACTTTTGAAAGCGTATATGCGCTCCATGGAGAAATTTAAAAACCGCACCGAAAAAGTAGTACATACCATTGCGCCATTCAAATATTCTATAGAAGAAGAAAAAAGCAAATTGGTTTCATTTATCCAGCTGAAAGAAAGAGCTAACTTCAGCGAATTATTTCAGGCATGCGAAAGCAAAATACATGCAGTATTTATCTTATTGTCTATGCTGGAATTGATACAACAAAAAATGTTGTTTTTGGTTTTGGGTGAAGGATACAATAATTTTTGGGTTTCGCAGGCTTCTTTAGAATCTGATACCGCAGAATAAAACAAACTCCTTTTTTATATTCCTTTATTGCATTCATTTTCAATATGTGAAAATAAATAAAAATCATATTAAAGGTCGTGGAGCTCAAAGCAATAGTGAACATAGATATTCATCGTATATCTACGATAAATCGGAAGCCGATGAACAAACCGATGAAAACCACTCCACGAAATATATAGAAGTCTTTCCCAAAACATTCATAAACAAAATAAGCAGTCCGGATATTCCTATGGATTATTCCATGAATCCGTATGAAGGCTGTGAGCATGGCTGTACTTATTGCTATGCCCGAAACACGCATCCCTACTGGGGATATAGCGCGGGCTTGGATTTTGAACGGATTATTTTAGTGAAAAAAACAGCACCCGATTTACTCAAAAAAGAGCTGAACAAAAAAAGCCATACTGCATCACCCATTATGCTTTCGGGTAATACAGATTGCTATCAACCAATTGAACGCAAATTAGAAATTACAAGAAGTTTATTGAAAATATTGCTGGAATTTAAACATCCGGTAGGCATCATTACAAAAAACAGCTTAATTGAACGGGATTTGGATTTGCTCATCGAATTAAATCAATTACAACTCGTACAAACCGTAATTTCTATCACCACGCTAAACGAAGATTTGCGCAGGCAATTGGAACCGCGTACTTCAACTGCGATAAACAGGCTAAAGACAGTAGAGTTGTTAGCCAAAAACAAGATACCGGTGATGGTTAATATTGCACCTGTTATTCCCGGGTTGACAGACATGGAAATCATGAAAATTGCAGAAAAATCTGCTGAAGCAGGTGCAATTGGTATCTCGTACAATATTATGCGACTACCCGGCGAAGTGGAACAAGTATTTACAGATTGGGTAAAAAAAACGATGCCAGACCGGGCGAATAAAATTTTAAATCAAACCAAGCAAGTACATGGCGGCGATTTGCAAGACAAAAAATTTGGAAGACGAATGCGCGGAGAGGGCGTTTTATCCGATTCTATAAAAGCTCAAATTCAAATAGCCAGAAAAAAATATTTTCAAGAACGTGAATTGCCCGCGCTTAGAACAGACTTATTTATAAACGAACACAATCGGCAACAGAAACTTTTTTAAATAAAGGAATTACTATCAATGTAGTTAAGTTAATCGGCTGTAAAAATAGTTGATTTCTCATTATTTCCTCCGACTTCATCAAGGCGGAGGACTAAAGGAGGTGGTTCTAAAAAAAGCTAAATCAACTATTTGGATTATTCTGCATAAAATCATGTTTAACTTAATGATATTGATTACTGTTTTAAAAATTGCAAAGCATCTTCAACAGATTTTGCAGGAATTTCTTCTTGAGGCGAGTGGCCGCAATGATCATACACGATTAATTTTGAACCTGCAATTTTAGTGAAGTTTGCTGCCATAGAAATATCAATCAAAATATCTTGTTTTCCCCATAAAATGAGTGTGGGTGTTTTTATTGCAGAAACATTTAGCTTGGGCTCCTGATCAACTTGTTGCACTCGTGCTGAAAAACTTTCTCGATTCCCCTCGCGCATAGACATATCATAA
>DAOQII010000006.1:0-21578 GCA_035339455.1 Chitinophagales bacterium | reverse complement strand
AAATGACATATCCAAAATTAAGAAAAAAGGAACAAAAAGCCGGATAAATGACAATCCAAATGCTTTAGAAATTAATCCAATAAAAGAAGAACATCAATATTTAATTCAAAATGGATAGCTAATTAGATGTATTATACTGAGATCTGGATAAAAAAATTGATTTATACTATTAAGCACCACCTCCTTTTAATTCCTCCACCTTATTAAAGTGGAGGAAAAATGAGAAATCAACTTTTTTATCAGCTTATTTTATTTAACCTAAATCCAATTTATAAATAATAAATAAAAGCTCCCCCTAGAACTTTTTACCTAATTAAAACAGCATCAATTTGAAAACTATGATTATATTCGTATATGAAACATAAGTTACTTCAAATGCCTTTAATCAAAACGGTGTTACCACTGATTGCCGGTATTTTTGTATTTGACTTGCTCAATGTTTCGGTACTTGTATTATCGAGTATTTCACTTCTGCTTTTCATCATCCTGTTGCTGTTACATGTTCGAGTAAATAATCCGGGACAAAAAAATCGTGTTTCAATTTTATTTTATATCCTATTGTTTTTTGTGGGTGGTGCCATAATCAGTGCCAAACATCTCAGTCAGCAAAAAAATCATTTTTCTTCTTATACCTCAGGCATTGCAACAGCTTATATTACTCAACCCATTAAAGAAACAGAAAAATCATACAAGACTGTTTTCGCAATTAGTGAGCTTGTCGACAGTCAGTTTAATGTGCATCCGGTTCATGGAAAACTCTTGGTTTATTTTGCAAAAGACAGTAGTTTGCTGCATTTGTCTATTGGTGATAAGCTCATTTTCCCTTTAAAATTTCAACCCATACAAGAACCTAAAAATCCGTATCAGTTTGACTATAAAAATTATTTAGCACACAAATCTATATTTCAACAACAGTATTTACAGGCTGATCAACTAAAAGTAACCGGTAAAAAAATGCGCTATGCTGTTCGTAGGTATGCGTATCAGCTTAGTATTTATGCACAAAAAATACTTACGAAATACATCCCTGAAAAATCTCATTTAGCATTTGCCAAAGGCATTTTATTGGGCATCAGCGATGATATTGATGATGAGTTGTATAATGAATTTGCTTACACGGGTATTTTGCATATTTTATCTGTGTCAGGTTTGCATGTCGGCATCATTTACGGCATACTGATGTTTTTCTTAAGTCTGATAAAAGACAAAAGCAAGAAAACGCGCATTACAAAAGCAATCTTTGTCATTGCATTTATCTGGACTTTTGCATTCGTAACCGGATTATCTTCTGCTTGTGTGAGAGCGGCCTTATTGTTTACCCTGCTTACATTTGGTACAGAAAATAAAATTTATTTCAATAATCTCAATTTGCTGGCAGGCTCAGCATTAATTCAGTTATTACTCGATGCAAATCTATTGTTTGATGTCGGCTTTCAACTCTCCTATTTGGCCATGTTGGGCTTATTCATTTTCTACAAACCATTTTATTCCCTTTTGTATGTAAGACATAATTTACCGGATAAAATATGGAAATTGTGGGCGGCTTCATTAGCTGCACAAGTGTTTACCATACCCTTGAGCATTTACTATTTCGGCAATTTTCCGGTGTATTTTTTAATTGCCAATATCTTTGCCATACCATTATCTGCTGTTATACTTTGGCTCTGTATCGGACTTGTCTTTTTTAGCTGGATTCCATTTGTTGGCTATGTTCTTGGCTTATTTCTCAGTACCATCATGTATATTTTTATTGCATTAACTGCGTATGTGGCACATTTACCATTTGGAAAATTAAATACTTTGCATTTACTTCCACTACAACTTGTAATCTTATTTGTTGCTGTAACCTTGTTTACTTTTTTTATAGAGTGGAAAAAACCAAAATACCTGATGGCATGTTTATCGCTTTGTTTAATAACATTAGCTATTTCCTATTTTGAGAATATCAAACAAGTGCAACAAAGTGAACTGATTTTTTATTCCATTCCGAAAAAAGATTGTATTGCATTCAATGAAAATTCTACATCGACAATATTGGTATCCGATACTTTAAGTACGAAAGATTATACGTTTAATATTTTAAACGCACAGCGTTATTACGACATCCAACAAACTAAACTAGAATTATTAGATAGTCTTCAGGATTATTCAAATTTGCTGTTCTTCAAAGACAAAACAATTTACCTGCTAAACAAAGAAAATCAGTATAAAGATTTTGCTTCACCTTTAAAAATTGATTACTTGTACCTGAGTGATAATATTTATCTGAACATCGAGCAGGTGCTGAAAAATTATCAGTTTAAATCAATACTTATCGGATCGAGTAATGATTACAGGCATCAGCATATCTTTGAAAAAATTCTAAGGGAAAATAAATTGAATTATTACAACCTCTCGGAAAAAGCACTAGTCATTTCCCTTTGATTGACCTTCAATGTCTTGCTGATTTTCAGTACGCAATTCACGTTTTTTCATGTGTTTCAGCACCTTGGCTTCCAGATAAAAAATAACTTCTTCAGCAATGTTCTTGGATTGATCGCCAACGCGTTCTATTTTTCTAATAGAGGATAGAATATGCAGGGCATTAGGGATATCTTGCTGATACTCGATAATATATGCACCTATCACCTGTTCGATAGATTTGTTGATGCTGTTTAAAATTTCATCTTTTTCAAAAACTTGTCTGGCTAGTTTTGCATCTTCCTGTTCAAATGCCATACGCACCATTTCCAGCATTACTATGGCTTCATCCAACATATAGATAATGCGTGCTTGCTCCATGAGTGTACTGGCAAACTGTGACTCCGATTTGAGAATATATTTTGCAATACCTTCTGCCATATCACCACTTCTTTCCAGATTCATATTGATTTTCAGTACGGCAATTACAAAACGTAAATCTACAGCCACCGGGTTATACAGTGCTATGATATTTTCACAATCCCGGTCTAATTTAAGTTCGAGCGCATTTACGCGTTTTTCTGTAGCTTTTATTTCTCTGGCTAAATTCTTGTCGTAATGTTGCAATGCTTCTTTCGATTTATTGAGCTGGGATAAAACCAAATCCCACAATTCTAAAGTAGAAATTTTGAGTTGATATATTTCTTGTTCTAAGTAGTTCATGTGTTGTATGTATTTTAGCCGAATCTGCCGGTTATATAATTTTGTGTCAATTCTTTATTGGGATTTAAAAACATTTTTTTTGTCGAACTGTATTCCACCAGATCTCCCAAATAGAAAAATGCTGTTTTATCACTTACACGGCTTGCCTGCTGCATATTGTGCGTTACGATAATAATAGTATATTCATTTTTGAGTTCGTAAATCAATTCCTCAATCTTTGCCGTTGATATAGGATCCAAAGCAGATGCGGGCTCATCCATTAAAATAATAGTAGGCTGCACAGCGAGAGTACGGGCAATGCACAAGCGTTGTTGCTGACCACCGGATAATGCTAATGCTGATTTCTCCAGATTATCCTTCACTTCATCCCACAATGCAGCATGGCGCAACGATTTTTCTACGGTTTCATCCAGTTTGCTTTTGTCATTTATTCCCTGTATGCGTAAACCATAGACCACATTTTCATAAATTGATTTCGGAAAAGGATTGGGCTTTTGAAAAACCATACCTACTTGCTTGCGCAACTCCTCAACATGAACCTGCTTGTCATAAATATTAACACCATCAATAAGCACTCGCCCCTTCATGCGGAATTCCGATAAATAGTCATTCATTCTATTCAACAATCTGAGAAAAGTAGATTTACCGCAACCCGATGGACCGATGAATGCAGTAACAGTATTGGCAGCAATATCCAGTGACGTATTTTTTATAACATGGTGATTGCCATAATATACATTTATATCTTCTGTAATAGCTTTCATTTTTTCATTTTTTTTACTTTGTTACCATTTTCCTCAACCGACTACCATTTTACTTTCTTCTGCCATTTGTTTCTTAAAAATATAGCAATTCCATTCAGCATAAAGGTTATAAACAACAAGACGATTATTGCCGCTGTAGCATTAACCGTAAATGCCTTTTGAGGACGGGATAGCCAGTTGTAAACCTGCATAGGCAAGATTGAAAAATCATCCATTGGCGACATAGGTAATGTTGTAACAAACAATACTGCTCCCACTACAATGAGTGGAGCTGTTTCACCAATAGCTCTGGATAATGCCAAAATCACACCGGTTAAAATTCCGCCTGACGATGCAGGCAATACCTGATGCCAGATAGTTTGCCATTTGGTGGCACCAAGGGCAAAAGAGGCTTCGCGAATTGAATGAGGCACAGCCTTCAACGCTTCACGAGTTGCTACTATTATGATGGGTAAAATCAACAATGCCAAGGTTAGACTCCCTGCTAAAATACTTTTGCCTAATCCTAGAATTCTGACAAATATTTCCAGTGCCAACAACCCATATATAATAGACGGCACACCTGCGAGGTTGGTGATATTGATTTCAATAAACTGAGCAAATTTATTTTTCTTGCCATATTCCTCGAGATAAATTCCGGAAGCAATGCCCAGTGGAATTGCCATGATTGCCGTGAGCATCATAATCCAAAGTGAACCTACCAAGGCTACCAAGATTCCGGCTTCCTCTGCTTTGCGTGACGGAAAGGAAGTAAAAAATTGCAAGTTCAAACGGGGTAATCCGACAATAAGAATATTGGTAATAAATATCATCAGCATTATCAGCCCGAAGCAAGTGCTGAATATCCCGAAGTATTTAAATAACGTATCTTTTATCCTGTTTTTTTGTGCTATTGATTTCATTTACTCGTATTTTTCCTGAAAGCGTTTTTTTACCCAAAAGCTCATATTGTTCAATAAAAAAGTAAATACAAATAAGGCAATACCCGCAGCAAAAATAGTTTTGTATTCAAGAGATCCTTGTACCACATCTCCCATACTGACTTGTACGATATACGTGGTGATTGTTTCTACCGGAACTAAAGGATTGAGCGTCAAACGAGGTTGTTGTCCGGCGGCAATGGCCACTATCATCGTTTCGCCTAAAGCTCTTGAAACGGCAAGAATTACTGATACAATAATGCCTGATGAAGCAGCAGGAATTAAAACTTTAAATGCCGTTTGAAATCTTGTAGCCCCCATGCCATACGAGGCTTCTCGTAAAGAATTTGGTACTGCATTCAACGCATCTTCACTTAAGGATGATACTAAAGGAATAATCATGATTCCCATGACGATACCCGGCGAAAGCGCATTAAATCCGGATAAGCCCGGGATTATTTTTTGCAGATACGGAGTAATAATCATCAGTGCAAAATAACCATATACAACTGTAGGTACGGCAGCCAGAATTTCCAAAACCGGCTTTAGTGTATTGCGGATTTTTTTTGATGCGTACTCATTGAGATATACGGCAATGGATAGCCCAACAGGTAATGCTACCATAATGGCGATAACCGTGGTAAGAAATGAACCCGCAACCAGAGGCATAATGCCATAATGTTTGTCGGCAAATAAGGGTGTCCACTGGCTATCTGTCAAAAACTTCCATACAGGTACTTGTTTGAAAAAGGCAGACGATTCTGAAAGCAGTACCCAAAGTATAGCGATGGTTGTTAATACACTAACGAGGGCAGACAAAAACAGTAATGACTCAATAATTTTTTCTCTTAATTTCATACAATAAAATCAAGGGACTATTTGATACCGCCGTGTTGTTTTAAGAACTCCATCCATTTTGATTTTTCTGCATTTGCTTCTTCGTCTGTCAATGGCACATAGCCTACTTCACTTGATAATTTCACCATATTATTCAGATAGAAATTAATAAAATCCTGAACTTCCTTTTTCTCTGCAGCAATATCATTTACATAGATAAATAATGGACGCCCCAGTGGCGCATACGATTTATTTTTCACTGTTTCGACAGTTGGCAAAATTGCACCTTTACCATTATCTTCTTTTTGATCATCTACACCTACCAGTTTTAACTTATCTGTATTTTCTTCGTAGTATGCCATTCCGAAAAATCCAAGTGCATCTTTATCTGAGGCTATACCTTGCACCAAAACATTATCATCTTCGCTGGCAGTATAATCGCCACGGCTGGAATGACTTTTACCTACAATTGCCTCCGTAAAAAAATCATAGGTACCGCTTTCCACTCCAGGCCCGAAAAGATGAATTTCTTCATTTGGCCATTCCGCCCTGATTTGATTCCATTTCATAATTTTTCCTTGAGCTGCAGGTTCCCATATTTTTTTTAGTTCAGCTACAGTGATGTCTTTACACCAAGTATTTTGGGGATTTACAACCACAACTAAACCATCATAAGCTATTAAAAAATGTTCGTACGCAATATTGTTGGCTTTAGCCAAGCTGTCCTCTTCAGGTTTTATAGGTCTGGAAGCATCATTCATATCTGTTTCACCTCTTCCAAATTTTTTAAATCCTCCGCCTGTACCGGAAACTCCAACTGATACCTTTATGTCAGGAAATTGTTTTTTAAATTCTTCGGCTACTGCCTCGGTAATAGGATAAACCGTACTGGAACCATCAATATTTATGGCAATTCCTTTTTGTGCATTCTGATTCTCATCCTTTTTAGATGTTGTGTTGCAAGCTACAAACAGAAATGTAAGTGCAAGCATAAAAATGTGTGTGTATTTCATAAGTAATAATTATACCGCAAAGTAAACCCTAAAAAACGGTATAGAATTTAGTACAGTATTACTATAGAAAGGAGATTAGCTGTTCTAAAAGTGTTGATTTTGTGAGCAATGTGTATTATTTGTGTACAAGTCTAAGGAGAACTGGTTTATACATCACTAATTCTCCTCATCCAAAATCGTTGTTTTGTCGGGCTAGTGTATCAGCAAATTATAGGCAATCGTAAAATAGATGATTAAGCCGGTAACATCAACAATAGTGGCGATAAATGGTGCAGATGATGTCGTGGGATCCAGTCCTATTTTTTTTAAGAGCAAAGGCAGCATGGAGCCGCACAATGTACCCCAAAGCACCACACACAATGTAGACAAGCCTACTGTTAATGATAACAAGATATAATTCTCTCCGAATATAGGGTAAATATTTTGCCAAATTAAAATACTGCCCACTCCTACTATTGCTAACACGAGCCCTAATATTAGCCCGCTTGCCAATTCTTTTAAGAATACTTTAAACCAATCGTCAAAGCTGATTTCATCTAAAGCCAGATCGCGAATAATTAAAAAAGAAGCCTGCGAGCCGGTATTCCCTCCGCTCGAAATTAATAAAGGAATGAAAAAAGCGATTATGACAGATTCCTTGATTTCTATGTTGAAATAGTTCATCACATGTATCGTCAGCATTTCGCCTAAATATAAGACCAGTAGCCAAGGCAACCTGCTTTTTATAAGATTAGATAATGAGGCGGAAATATATGCGCCATCCAAGGCTTTCGTGCCACCAAGTTTGTGAATATCCTCGGTGGTTTCTTCCGACTCTACTCTCAAGATATCATCTATGGTAACAATTCCCATCAAAACGCCCGAATTATCAACAACAGGCAACACGGCCCGGTTGCTACGCTTGAACATGGATGCCGCATACTCTCTATCATCATTCACGTTTAGTGATATAAATTTAGAATCCATCAGCGTAGAAATTTTTGTAGACAAATCAACGATAAGCAGTTCTTTAATATTGATATCGTCTAAAAATTTTTCCTGCTTATCGACTACATAAATAAAATTGATGTTTTCTATTTCTCTTCCATAACTGCGAATTGCACTCAATGCATCTTCCACGGTATCTGTAACTTGAACTTCAATATAATCCGGGTTCATCAACCTGCCCACACTGTCTTCGGGATAACCCAATAAGGAAAGCGTTTCCATTCGATCATCATGACTAAGATGTAATACCAATTGTTTTACCACTTCAGGCGGCAGCTCACTCAGTAGTGCCGTTCTGTCATCAAAATGCATTTGCTGGATAAGCGTGGCTACTACTTCGGGTTGTAACGAGTGTATTAATTTTTTTTGAAGCTTGATATCCAGGAACTTCAACGTTTTAACAGCCCTGTGTGGTTCTAAAGACGCGATAATTTGCCCTGCATAACTCGGCTCTTCCTCGATAAAATCGACAAAATCAGAGGTATTGAAGTCTTCAAGTAGTACTGCATCACCGCTTAATGCTAGAAGTATACGATTCTTTAAATCCGAATCATCGTCCATAAGTTAGATTTTTTTAGACCTGATGGTCAAATCAAAATAACGAAAACTTTGATGAATTTCCAAAATTTGATATTCACATGTTATAGGCTGAACTTATGTGAATGTAATAATTCATCTATCCTAAGAATATTTTCATGCGAGTTGTATTTATTACTTGAATTCAGCAATACAAAATGGCGGAATTGTTCAGTGGCTTGCTCTTCAAATACTTCTTTAAACAAGCCGCCATAAAGTGCTTGGTATTTGCCCAATTTCTCCTCTTTGCTGATGCGTGGGTTGCTGTACGGACTCGGGTTTTGGTCTGTATAAGTTGACGAATAATTTGATTTGGTGCATGTCTAAAAGTAAAAGTAATCAGCTATTCAAATTTTATTATCACATCATAGTTGTAATTTACAAGCAACAACAGCCTGAAATTTATATTATAAGATTTATAACTTTTTTAAAGATGGGGGCATTTTAGTACTCAATTCAATTATCAAAACATGTTATTGAATTGAGGTAGTAATCGAATCTGGTAAATGCCAACTACCTGAATAAACATGATACATGTATGCATCATATATGTATGAACAGACAACAACTCCACGAATACCAGCATCTTTAAAGTAGAACTCAAGCGATTGTTTCCCTGTTATTGTTTTATCTTTATTTTTATTAATAAAATAAAACCATACAAATGGCAGAAAACTTTTTCTCTGTTTGTTTTTCAAAATGCCATAGGTATTATCTTGCTTATGCATGTAGAGTTCTGCCTTAACTTGAAAGGAAACAATAATAATAAATACAATTGATACAAAAACAATCAAGCTTATTTTGAAAATTTTTAAGAGCATGGTTTATCGTTACTTTGAAGATTTGACTTATTTATTGCCTTTCAAAAACAGAGTTTAGTAGGCATTATATCTTTCTATTTGTTTTTAGAAAAGTAAATAAATATACTATTACCTTTAATTGTGTTTGATATTATGTGGTTTTTCATAACTATGTTAGAGTAAATCCTATTTATATTGTTTGAACTAATAGAAATCCAAAAATCCTTAGTAAATATCTTCACATAATTATTGCTATTTTGTAGTATAATTCCCATGTCAAATGGGAATATAATATTTCCATCTTTAATAAAATTACTATCATTCGATATGTCATATTTATAAAAATAACTATCCGGATAAATAGGGTAATGATTAACAAAATAATTTAATAAACTATCATTAGTACTCATCGTATCCAAGAAATCTACGTGTGTATCAATGTCATAAATTAACAACTTGTTTCCTTTTATTTTTAACTTTGACTTATCATGATTATCATAAAAGAAGAAACGATTTTTATTCTCAATATAGTAATTAATTGAATTAACAAATGTCGTATCAAGGAAATCTGAAGTTATCTGAATAATTGAATCATTTAAGAAATTGAAATAGCCATAAGACAAACTTCTCTTTTGGGTTCCATTTTCTATAGAATAAAAATATTTATTTTTGCGAATATCGAGTTTAACTATTGCAATATTATTCTCAAAACAAATTGTACCATTATTATATGATGCAAAAATTAAGTCTGAAGCACAAAAACTTAATGGCTGTATTATAAAAATTATATACAAAAATATTCGCTTCATTTTATTGTTTCTTTATTTTCTTTTTAAATTCTTTTTTTGATACTATATTATTTTCAAGATTATGCATTTGCTTACTAAGGGTGGTATATTTCTCAACATTTTTTCATCATTTTGGAAGTTTAACTCATGATAAAGGAGAGGTAATGTATTACCAAATTTCTATGTTATACTTTTCCAATTCTGACTTTATACTGTTTGGATCTTCAAAATAATTTCCATTTAAAATGCCTAAGTGCTTAATTTTTTTTAATTTATCAATCATTTTTTTGTTTATCTTTTGTAACTTATTGTTTGTAATTATAAACGTATTTAATTTTTTAAGTTTTAATACTACTTTAGGTACATCTTGAAATTTATTAGAAAGTTTACTGGGAGAATGAGTTGTTTTGTAGGATCCCAATATCAGTGTATTTAGCGAACTTAACTTTTTTAGATTTCTTGGTAAACTTGAAATAGAATTCCAATTTAAATCTAAGAAAGTTAAATTTTTTAAACTCTGAATATTAGAGGGGATAGATTCTATGCAATTATTATTCAATATTAGTACTTGTAGTTTTTTATTATTTTTTAGCATTAGAAATAGGCGTTTTAGGTTTATTAGTTTATATCCGTCTATTTTTAAATATACTAAGTTCTTAAACGGACTTAAATTAATTGAATCTTGTGAAAGACTATTGTTTGTAGCCGTTATGCTTAAGTATTTTATATCTTGCGTGCTATCCAATCTGACAATGTTATAATCAGAAATTGAATCTAAATCAATTTGTAATTCACCGAATCTTTCAATCTGATTAGATATTGTTTGTGATCTTGATAATGAATAGATACTGAATATTGCTATTTGAAAAAAAACTTGAATTATAATTTTTAATGTTGGCATCAGTAATTAGTATTTGATTCTTTTGTAAATTGAGGATTAATGGTATAGGTATAGATGACTTAATATCCCTCGCCCTCGGCAGGTGTTATCACCTGCCGGCTACCATACTGTAAAAATACCTTATTCTTCATCATATCTTACTGGCTAAACTTATGTCCACGCAAAAATTCATCTATCTTCATTTTCTTTTTGCCTTCGAGTTGTATTTCAAGAATATCCAAAAACAAATCTGCACAGGAAAAAGATAAAAATGTTTTTTTGTCGGTATATATATTTGCGGTTAAATGAAATCGCTGCATTTCTTCAGCACCGGCATGGCGTATCGCAGACGCATATATTTTCACCGATTTATTATCCAAAAAAGTAAATGCAGCAGGATAAGGTGAAAGCCCCCGTACCAAATTGTGTATTTGTTCGGCTTTCTGATTCCAGTCTATTTTGCAAGTGTCTTTAAATATTTTAGGCGCATGTTTCAGTTCATGACCAGATAATCCGGCTTCATTTTGAGGGAGTTGAGTTACTGCTTGATTCGCAATCAAGTTGGCTGTTTTAACAACTAAATCTGCACCCAATATCATCAATTTATCGTGCACTGTACCTGCATTATCAGTATCCTCAATTTTTATCTTTTCCTGCAAAATAATATTCCCGGTATCTATCTCCTGTTGCAAAAAAAACGTGGTAACACCCGTCTCCTTCTCCCCGTTAATTACTGCCCAGTTTATGGGTGCCGCTCCTCGGTATTGTGGCAAGAGAGATGCATGCAAATTAAAAGTGCCCAGCTCGGGCATACTCCAGACAATTTCAGGCAACATTCTAAAGGCTACAACAACAAATAAGTTTGCATGTAATTCCCTGAGCTGGTTTAGAAAATCCTCGGCTCTCAGTTTTTCAGGCTGTAATACAGGAATCTGTTTTTCTAAAGCATATTTTTTCACGGCTGACTGATGCATCAAGTTACCCCTTCCCGCGGGTTTATCCGGTGCTGTAACAACTGCCACTACCGGGAAACCATTCAGGCATAAAGCATCTAAGCTTGCTACTGCAAATTCGGGAGTACCCATAAATACAATTCGCACATCTTTTTTCATAAATACTAAAACTAATAAACTATCCGCTTAGTTCAGACGCAAGTTAATACATTTGAAATTGAAATCTGTTAATAAACAGCTAAAGCATCTAAATGGGCTGTTTTCTTGTTTACTTTAATGGATTTTACAAACTCTCCTATCTCCTGAATAGCCTGATTGGCTTCGGGCATAATGCCTCCTAAAAAATGCCAGACATGTATCATATTTTTGTAGACAGACAATTTAACATCTACATTGGCCTCACTCATTTTTTGTGCCATCCTAACAGAATCGTCTAATAATGTTTCGTGACTACCCACGTGAATCAGCGTGGGTGGAAATCCTGAAACATCTGCAAAGTGTGGAGAAATTAACGGGTTTCGGGGGCTATTTTCTCCACAATATCGCCTGGCAAATATTTCTACCAAATTGGGCTTAATAAAGGGATCAATATCTTTTTTAGTGTGCATACTTTCTCCACTCAATGTAAGGTCAGTCCATGGAGAAAGCAGTACCGAGCCAATAGCAGGATTTAGTTTATGTTTACGAATAAGTTGCAATAACGCGAGTACCAAGCCTCCACCTGCTGAATCACCCATTAGCACGATATTTTCGTAGCCATCACGAAGTAACTGTTTATATGCGGCAAGTGCATCATCTGTAGCTGCCGGGAACGGGTCTTCAGGTGCTTTTCTATAATCTACCGCTAATACTTTATACCCGCTAGAACGGGCAATACGGGCAATAAGTGCCCGGTGTGTATTATAAGAGCCACAGACGTAACCGCCACCCGGGAAATAAAGTATGACTTTTGATTTCCCATGTCCATCCGGTGTAAACCAACAAGCCGGGATACCGGCTACTTTAGTTTCTTTACGAGCAACAAATTTCGGGAACTTCATTAAATTAGATACACGTTCAAAACCGACTCTTACAGTAAGGGCATCTGTTTTATGAACGAATAAACTACTACGTACCAGATTAATTATTGTTTTTACAGTAAGGCTTTGAAGGCTCTGCATTTTTTCCTGTTGTTTAGCCGTGCTAATCTAAAGTATTTTTTAGAAAATAAAATTGATTTGGTTCAATTTTTTCAAAAAGCAAGATTCACTATCGGTTCAAATTGCCGGGTAAATTGGAAAAATGTTGGTTTGCTTTTTTGGGCAATAAAAAATAAGAGAATGGAATCAAGATAAAGATGGCTGAAGATATGTAAATACTAACATAACTCAACGGGATACTTAAAGCAAACACGCACATGGACAGCCAGTTCATCTTGCGGTTGCTCTCATTGTATTTATGTTTTGTAATTTTATAAACCAGCTCTTCTAAAATGGAATAAAACAAGACTACGACAGTCAGTACTGACCCAAAAAACAAGTGACTTCTTGTGTTATAAAATTCTTCATTAATTGTTGATGTTGCCAAGGGAATAAGTGATGTAAAAAACAACAACCAAAAATTTACCCACACTATTTTCATGTCTATTTTTTCAACATGACGAAGCATATTGTGGTGATTGATCCATAAAATAGCGATATAGGCAAAACTGACAGCATAGACTAACAATTGAAATACGAATTGTTTTAAACTCGCATCCGTTAAATCTCCGACTTTAATTTCCAACACCATCAATGTGGCAATAATTGCCAAAACGGCATCTGATATCGCTTCAAAACGTTCTTTTCTCATGGAATCTATTTTGAAAAATCTATAAACTTTTTGAAAAATTATTTAGCCTGAACTTTAATATCAGCTACTTCCAAAACATGCTTGTTATATCCCCTACTTACACAATGTATCATCGCCAATCCAACTTCGCGCATGCTGCACGTCCAATTGGGAAGAACAAGCAACCAAAATGGATAAAAGACTTCAAGCACACGGTAGACAGCATTTACATTTTTTTGACCTTTTACAGGCTTCATAAAGCCCGGGCGAAAATTATATACTGACTTAAATGGAAGTTTCACCAGTGCATTTTCTGTTCTTCCTTTTACTCTTGCCCACATAACCTTACCTTGTTCCGTGCTGTCTGTTTTGCTACCCGATACGTAAATGAATGTCATTTCATTATTTATCCCGGAGAGCAAGCGCGCGAATGGCACTACAAAATCATATGTTTTCCTTGTGAAGGATTCTTCATTTTCGCCGACAGAACTAACTCCTGCACAAAAAAAGCAACCGTCATAATTTTTCAATAGTTCTTCATGCTCATCCAGTTTTGAAAAATCAGACAAGATTAGTTCTTTGAGTTTGGCATGCTGATGTGCTATCGGCTTCCGGCTAACAGACAATACTTCGCTTACTTCCGGGTGTTCGAGGCAAACTAAAAGTACACCTTCGCCGACCATTCCCGTTGCACCTGTAATTATTATTTTCATCTTTTTAATTGTAAAAATTATCAGACTACCCTCCAACGTTCTTCTTCCAAATCCAATTGGTAAAGTTGTTGACGGATGATTTCTTCGTTTATTTCAGGATCCTTATTGAGCTCCATTAAAAACTCTCGTTGTATTTCCAGAATTTCTAAAAACAGAGCTTTAGTATGATCCGTAACCCAGTTGTCATTCTCGGCTTTTGCCCGTTCCTCCCATTGTTTCAATATCAGTTCCATCCCTTCATACTCTATCAATTTATTTTCATGCTTTTCTTTCATGTAGGTATACACCTGTTTCTTCAACCCGTGTTTCATTTTTTTCCGGGTTTCCTCCTCATGCTCCGTTGCAAAAACATGATCGAATATTCTTGTTTTCCTGATTATATATGGCAGCGTAAGTCCTTGTACTAATAGCGTCAACAAGATAGCCACGAAAGTTACGAATAGAATTAGATTTCGTTTTGGGAAATCAGAGCCATCTGCTAAAGTAACAGGTATGGAAAGCGCAGCAGCCAGAGACACCACACCGCGCATACCCGTCCAGCCCAATACCAATGGCAACCACCAGCGAATACGCTTATTGGCAAAACTGTTAAAAACAGTAGGCCTGAAAATCCTGGTTGCGATCATGGCGGCATACGAACTGATCATTCTAGCAGCAATCAGTACAATCGTAACCAAGATACCATAGCCAATTGCAGTACCTAATGGAATACCGTTTGAACGCATCCCTTGCACAACTTCCGGCAATCCTAAGCCTATTATTAAAAAAACGATACCATTGAGAATAAAAACAAAACTTTCCCATACACTCAATCCCCTAATGCGACTGGTTGCATTTAAAAACGTGAGCCTTTTTGTTGACATGAATAATCCTCCGGCAACTACGGCTAATACACCGGAGCTATGCAATTGTTCTGCTACCCAATACATGAAATAAGGTTCAATAAAAGTTAGTACGATATCTGATGGAGCATCTGTAGGTAGTCTTTTGTGAGCCTGCATAAAAAACCAAGCTGCTAACAAACCGATAGCAGCACCACCTACAACCATCCATACAAAACTGACGGCTGCTTCTTGCCAAATGAATTGCCCTGTTCCAACTGCAACCAAGGCAAAACGAAAAATGATAAGCGAAGAGGCATCATTGAGCAAACTTTCGCCTTCTAAGATTGCAGATGTTGCTTTTGGAATTTTCACGAATTTAGTAATTGCGGCCGTACTTACCGCATCGGGTGGTGATACAATGCCCCCTAATAAAAAACCAAGAGCAATGCTAAAACCGGGAATAAAGTGATTACTTACAACAGCAACGGCGAAAGCCGTAAAAAAAACAACCAAGAATGCAAAGCTTAAAATGATGCGATACCATTTTTTCATTTCTTTAAACGAAACACTCCACGCGGCCTCGAAGAGCAAGGGTGGTAAAAAAATAAAAAAGATAAGTTCCGGATTAATATTTAGCATGGGCAAACCCGGTATAAAACTAATCAGCAAACCAGCCAAGACCAATAAAATAGGATAGGCTATTTTCAATTTATTTGCCCACATATTGAGCAGTACGATGACCGCGAGCATAGCTAAGAAAAACGGGAGAATGGTATGCATACAACTATCTTATTTACTCTAAAGTATTTTCATTTGTATCTGTTTGCTGTTCTATTAAAAGTATATAGATTTCAGCAATTTTACACGACAATACAAAGTTGCCAAAATACAATTTTTTCTTGTTTCTTTCCGCAAGAGTTATTTATTAAGGGTAATTTATCGAAGATGAAAAATTAATTAAAAACAAGGCAACCTGTTTAACTTACCCGTTTCCTATTGGGAAGATACAAGGCTGTTTCGGGTAACATACCATCTTGATGAGGCAGCTCTATCGGTTTGCTTTCCCGGTTGTTTTTATTGACAGATTTCCTGATTGTCGTTGAACTTGATGACTTTGTTTCTATTGTATCATCTTTTAATGGACCAACTTTAGTTGTTTCAATTTCCATAGAAACACCGCCACTAATAATAGTACAAAATCCTGACAAAATATTACCTGCATGAATAGTATTAAATATTATTTCAGGTGATATACTTTCGGTATCTACATGTAATAATGGTGTTGTATCGGTATTGAGTTCCGTATCTGTCGGGTTTAATTGACTGCTGTCTGAAATAAAAACTCCAGTAGAATCGGTCAGTAAACCATCTGTCAAAATAAACTCGACTGCAAAAAGTTGCGTGCTAAAACAGAGCATGAAAACTACTAAAAACTTTTTCCAAAACGCGATATTGGCATAGAGTACTTGTTCGTGTATTTCAATCCTTATGGTATCGACCTGTTTTTTGAAAAATCTGCCACAGGTGGGTATATTCTTATACTGCAAAAATATTTTTTTACAGCCTCATCATCCAATAACGTGAAATCAACAACTGTTTTATTGCAAAATATACAATGCCGCCCCAGTTCATCAGGCTGCATGTTTTCCCATTTCTCATCGCATGGATTCGTAATTATTATTCTATACGTACTACTGTCAGGCATACTTTACCTGATAAATTTATCCAGCGAAAATGTAAATTTATGTAAAATGATGTTAATTCAACGTTGAGTAAACTTGAGCGGATATAGCCATAACCTGTTTATCTATATTCATATGCTCCGCAATCTCTCTTTGCCCCTGTAATAGAAAATCCGTCAATATCTGTGGAAGTAGATGGAGGATTACTGAAATCGATACAAGGCGAACCGCTTTTTAAATGGTAATCATTTTTATAAACATCTTTAAATTGCGGGTCATCTGTTTTACAAGTATTGTAAAAAGGCAAGGATAGTGTTTGTTGTGTTTTTAAATCGCAATTTGTAAATAACAAATCAAACGCGTGTGTGGAATTTGTTTCCCTATCTGTTACGATTTCTTCTTCCAGCGTGCCGTATAAAATGCAGTTATTGAAATAAGCTCGTGTAGAGTCTGCTAAAATAGACGGCGAACTAGTGCTGTAGGTGAAGTAATCATTGATATAAAACAAAGGTTCTTTTGTGTGAGAAACATAAGCACTTCCTCTGGTATAAAAGGTGCAATTAGTAAAGTCATACTCACCACCACAATATAATCCAACAGCATTTGTACCGCAATTGTAAACTAATAGATTTTCAGCCTCAATTCTACCCAGAAAGCCAAATATTCCATAGTATGCCTGATTATATATTTTGCTGTTTTTGATTACCACGTATGGAGCATTCGACCACTTCATGTCTAATAGCGTTTGTAAATTTACGGTTGGATCATCCGTAGTTTTAATATTACCCACGTTGATGCCATAAGCAGCATTGCGCATTTCTAAATAATTGATATTGCCTGTACTGTTGCGTAAAAAGAAGAGCCCGGCATATTGTCCCGGAAAATCATCATAAGGTCTGCCTGCAATATCTTCATCCAAACGTACACCTCTAAACAACACGGTATTATTGGTATCCGTACCATTTATTTTCAAGTCGCCCTCTACCACCATGGCAGCACCGGGACCAAAATATACTTTTGTCCCCCCGTTAATACAAAGCTGTGCTCCTTGATTAATTTGCAAATAATTTAGAATTACATAGGGCAAATCATTATTCCAAACCGTATTTGCAGTAATAGAATCGGCATAAAAGAAATGCGCATTTTGGCCAAAAGTCTGCAAGATGACATGCTGGTTAATGCCATTGGTTTGAAACTGAACAGAATCCAAGACTAAATAAGGAAGTGTCTGGTCATTGGGATCAATGGTTACCTCCACAAAAACATACAAGCTGTCTTTCGCCGGAATCTCAATATCTGTAAAAGAAGTGCCTGCATCACCATCTACATTTATTCTATAGCGAGAATCAGTTCCACCGCCCAAATGAATATTTGAAATTTTGATAGCTTTGTTTTCTTTGTTTCTGATCGTAAAAAATCGAGTAGTAGAACCCAAAGTGGTAAACAAAGTATCAAAGGTGAGTGTATCATTCGAAAACTGCAATCCTGAAGTAGTGTTTAGTTTGTCTTTTTTACAGGAAGTAAAAAATATAGACAAGGTGAAAATGCCAAACAGGAATGCAAGTAAATAAATCGGATTATATTTTTTCATGTTCAAATCAGCGCGTAGTCAAATATAAGGTAAAAATTGCTAAAATATAATTTTTACTTTCTTTGTATAACGCTGAGTTGTTATGAAAATTATATGAAAAATGAGATAATGCCGAGTAAATATTATGATGATAAGGTACAGTATTTTTAATCCAATTTTACATTCACCAACTGATACAATCCGAAACTGATACACCATATATTGATAAATGCATTCAACAACGTGTCTGTGATGCTGATTTGATACATACCATTCAATGCATTGAAACTAAAATCACACAAGCCTAAAAACACCATGGCACCGGCGGCAATAAGGGTATATTTTTTCCAACTTTTGGTATTTCTTTTTAAATAAGCGAGTATGAGCATGAGCGACAAAAAAGCATCAGGCAAAGGAAAGCTATGCTCAAATTTTGTGTAATAGGATGGGTATGCAGGGCTTTCAAACCCGATTGTAAAAAATGCAATCCAGAATAAAATAATTCCTATTGCAGTGGCAAGTTGTAATTTTGGCATATAATTTTTTATATTTTATCTCACAATATTACTTTCAACCTGAGTTCGGGATAAGCGCTACCATTTAAAAATTGTTGATTTTATATAAGAAACCACCTCCATTTAATTCCTCCTCCTTGTTAAGTTGTAGGAAAAATGCGAAATCAACTATTTTACCTTGTTTTTCTTAACCCGAACTCAGTTTATTAATCAAAGAACATCACTAAATATTCTACTCCATTTTAATTGTTCTTTTTTATTTAATAAAAAGCCTTACTGTATATTCTTTTTATATGTACCGAACAGCCAATCAAAAATAGGATAAGTGATATTAAAATTATATTTTGTCATCAAAGATTTTTCGTGATGTACGTGATGTAGTCTTCGCAATATTTTTATAAAAGGCAATTTGGAAATAAAATGTTCAGGAGGAAGATGGTAAGCATAATGCAGCCATTCGTAATTTAAATAATATACAAATACGGTGGCAATAAAAATATATCCGGCATTTGCCGACCAAAGTAAATAAAATAATACCCAACAAGGAAGGGCAAAAAAGAAAAAGAAAAACAACAATAATATCGGAGGAAACAAAACAGCTTTGGCATCATTCTGACTATCAAAATACATGTCGTCAAACGTGAAAAATTCATGATGTTGCAGGGTATGCCTTTTAAAAACAGCTGCCAACCTTTTATTCAGATGATGCATAGGCCCTTTGTGTCCAAAATATTCAGCGGCATTGACCAAAATAAAAGAAACAGGTATTACTAAAATTTCTTTCCAGTTGGGAGATTGGATCCGGAAAACAGCAAATGATACAATTACAATACAAAATAAAGTGATTCCCCAGAAATGGAGTTTACCGTTATACTTTTTTCCGATTATTGTATTACGGTATGTTTCTCTAAACTCATGTGTGGAACTTTTTGCCATAAAAATTGTTGAGTTGTATAAATTGAGTTAATTTAGTAAAAAAATTTGACATGGCAGATATCAGCAACAATACACCTTCCAACCAGAATCAGACTAATCCGGCATTAGACGTAAAAAAGAAACCATCTGCCATAAAGCGATTCTTCAGAAAATTCTTGCTCTTTTTGGGCTTGTTTATGCTAGTTCTTTTTTTAGGAATCTGGGCATACTTCAGCTTTCCATACAGCAAAGGCAATCGCGCTGGATCATTGATAAAGTTTTCTGAAAAAGGCTATATTTTTAAAACTTACGAAGGCGAAATGAACTTAGGCGGTGTCAACCCTATGCCGGGGAATACCATAGTGAATAATATCTGGACATTTTCCGTAAAAGACAAAACAGTTGCTGATGATTTAATGGAAATGGAAGGCAAAGAAGTACGGTTGCATTATATACAATATTTGGGCAAACTTCCTTGGCGTGGCGAAACTGAATATATGGTAGATCGAGTAGAAGAAGTGCAATAAAAAAATTACAACAACTTTCTCAGCTCGTCTAATTTCATCAGAGCTTCTACAGGAGTTAAAGTATTGATGTCTACTTTCTCCAATACTTCTTTGAGTTTTAACAAGCGCGGGTCGTCCATGGCAAACATATTCAATTGAAAGTCTTGTTTTGCCGGGATGTGTTTTAAAGTTGACTGTATGTCGGTTGCTAAATTTCGGTTACTTTCCAGTTCAAATAAAATTTCGTTAGCACGTTGTATGACTTCATTGGGCATGCCTGCCATTTTTGCCACATGAATACCAAAACTGTGCGCACTGCCCCCTTCGATTAATTTACGCAGAAATATCACTTTATTTCCGGCTTCTTTTACACTTACATTATAATTGCGGATGCGATTAAATTTTTCTGCCAGTTCATTCAACTCGTGATAGTGCGTGGCAAACATCACCTTCGGGTGTGCCGTCTTATTGGTATGCAAAAATTCTACCAAAGCCCAGGCAATAGACACACCGTCATACGTAGATGTACCGCGTCCTATTTCATCCAGCAATACTAAACTTCTGTCTGAAATATTATTGACGATACTGGCGGTTTCTATCATTTCCACCATAAATGTTGACTCGCCTAAACTCAAATTATCACTTGCCCCTACCCTTGTAAATATTTTATCTACGATGCCTAATGTTGCTTTTTTTGCCGGCACGAAACTCCCTGTTTGTGCCATTAAAGTTATTAAAGCCGTTTGGCGTAAAATGGCAGATTTTCCCGACATATTGGGTCCGGTGATGATGATAATCTGTTGGTCTTCCGGATTCAAATACACATCATTCGGAATATATTGTTCGCCTAAAGGCAGTTGTTGCTCTATCACAGGATGCCTGCCTTCTTCTATGCGCAAAGCAGTATCTTCTGTAAATTGTGGACGTCTGTAATTATTTTTCAATGCTACCACAGCAAACGATTGCAGACAGTCTAAGCGGGCAATTAACTGTGCATTCAGTTGCACCGGCTGAATATAGTCCATCAATTCTTTAATCAGGTTTTCGAAAAGTTGAATTTCCAACGTTTGGATTTTCTCTTCTGCTCCCAATATTTTTTCTTCGTATTCTTTCAGTTCAGGCGTAATATAGCGCTCTGCACCTGTAAGCGTTTGTTTGCGTATCCAGTCGTTGGGTACTTTGTCTTTGTGCGTATTGCGTACCTCCAGATAATAGCCGAATACATTATTAAACCCGATTTTCAGGCTTGGGATTTGCGTGCGGTCTGCTTCGCGAGTCTGAATTTCCAGCAGATAATTTTTTCCGCTTGATGACAGCTTACGCAGTTCATCCAACTCGTTATTTACGCCATGCTTGATGACGTTTCCTTTCTGCAATACGGCAGGTGCATCTTCTACAATAGT